>NZ_JEYB01000021.1:0-68133 GCF_000582255.1 Acinetobacter sp. 1566109
GCCACCTGACCTAACGGATTAATCTTATCATAGTACATTGCTTCAAACTCAAAAGGCGACACATAACCCAGTGCACTGTGTACACGCTTTTTATTGAACCAATCTACCCAGTTTAGTGTCGCAAGTTGTACATCTGCTAAACCTTGCCAATCTGCTTTTAAATATGTTTAGTCCCGGCATTTGATGGATCGGATCAATTTTAAAAAGTTCAGGTTCATCTGTCCACTGTTTGCAGATGAATTCGTAGGGAGTCAGGCCCCTGAGTGTTTTGAGTCTGCGGCCGAAGTTGTATGCAGCAATAAAATCAGCAAGGTGAATGCATAGCTGAGTGTGATCGTCGTAATGGAACCGTTTGACAGTAGCTTCTTTAATCGTTCGGTTCATCCTCTCGACCTGTCCATTGGTCCATGGATGCTTAACCTTGGTAAGACGATGTTCAATGCCACATTCAGTACAAACCCGATCAAAGATGTGCTCAGAGGCGTAGCGATCACAGGTGCGGTTCGTGAACTGGATGCCGTTATCTGTTAGCACCGTATGGATTCTATAGGGCACAGCCTTAACCAGATTGCGCATGAACTCCGCGGCTGCCATCTTACTGGCTTTAGTATGCAATTCAGTGAACGCAAACTTGGAAGTGCGATCAATGGCAACGAAGAGATAAAGCTTACCCTGTGCTGTTTGCATCTCAGCGATGTCGATATGAAAGTAACCAATGGGGTAGCTCTTGAAGCGCTTCCTGACAGGGCGATCACCTTGTACCTCAGGCAGTCGTGAAATACCATGCCGCTGTAAGCAGCGGTGTAACGACGAGCGTGTCAGATAAGGAATACTCGGCTGCAATGCATAAAGGCAATCGTCTAGCGGCAACAAAGTGCGTTTTCGAAAAGCAACAATTGCCGCCTCATCTTCAGGCGATAACACGCTTGAGCGAGAATTCTTTGGGCCGGTTGTAAGATCATCTACTGAAGTACGTTTCTTCCATTTTGCGACGGTCTTTTGATTGATGCCGTAACGCTTGGCTAGCGTTCTTAAGCTCTCTTGACTATTTTGTATTGCTCGACGCACTGCCTGTGTCGTTGTGGCGCTGCTGTGTAGAACTTGTCCCATAGTGCTTCCTTCCATTTATCTGAGAATATTGCACCATTAAAATCTGGGACTAAACACCTAGATGTTTTTGCATAGACCCAAGTGTTAAATCATCATTACGATTCTTGCGTACCATACCATGGGCACGTGAAAAAGTAGAAAGCTTATATTTGTACGTCTTACGCCAAAAGGCCAAACAGAAACCGTAGCCTCAGGCAACACCCCTCTCATCATAAAATTATACCAGTCAGTAAAATACCTTTAGATTAAGCATATGTATGTTGGTTATTATTGTTGATTATCACAATAAATTAGTGACCAAAAATAAAAGTACCCCACCCCATCTTAAATTACGTCACACAAAATAAAAACTCTATATAACTGTTATATATAGAGTTTATTAACGTACCAATTGTGTTATTTAGTGTATTTTATGTCGGTGACTCTTGCCAAGGTTGGGGTCGCGAGTTCGAGTCTCGTTTCCCGCTCCAAATTTTAAAAGCCCTAGTCAAAAGACTGGGGCTTTTTTCTTTTTATCGATCCTTATTTTTTTACTTTATCAATTCACAGCATAACTTACTGAGAAGAAACCGGTTCAAGTCCAACGAAAGACTTTCTAGCTTCTACCCGATTCACCTTTTTAAATTGCCAGTTATATCCATTTAATTTAGTTATATCTACAAGGTGTCGGCTTCATTGGATGCATAGATATACACGGCAATAATTGGAAACAGTCCATATTAAAGCGTTCTATATGGTGGCTCTGCTGTAAACATATGGAAAAGATAAAATTGCAATCATAAATATAGCTTTGAAAATGATATTGTTCTATGTTTTGAGTATCCTTGGTTGCATCAAAAAACTTTATATATTCAGAAAAGACATGGAAATTAAGCTTCTTTAAATGGCTACTCATTCCTTGACCAGTACATTTAATATAGGCTTCTTTCAAGGTCCATATTTGAAAAAACCGCTGATATACGCTGAATGGGTCAATCGGTTCATTTTCCTGAATCCACTCTATTTCACTTAGGTCTAAAACGCTATCAACCCGCTTCCATTGGAACTCTCGATTCACTCGTTCAACATCAACACCGATTTCCCCTTCTTCAGTCACAGCAAGGACAATAACGTCCGCTGAATGACTAAGATTAAAATAAATCGTCTTACTACCTTGTACAAAAGGTTTGCCGTTCGGTTGTAACTGAATATTGACTTGATGGGCTGAAATACCCAGCTTATCTGCTAGAACAGACTTCGTTAAGACACGAGAAATTAAGAAAAGACGCGCTGCCTGAGGAAGATATTGATCATATCTCAACTTTTCTGCGGCATTGAGAAAGCTGAGATAATGACTCAATATGAGATGATTATCTGGTACCCGTGAAACTGGGCAAATATAAACCTGCACTTGGGGTATATCAGACATCACTAAGTTGTGCTGTAGTACTGATATACTTTGTTAGAACTGGTGTGAGGTAATCATAAACCGCTTCTACATGGGTAATGTGTGGATTATGACCTGCACCAGCGATGATATGTACCGGAATATCAGGACTTATTGGGGTAACAATTGGATTTTTCTCTCCAATAATAATCTCGACTTTAGACCGAAGCTCATTGAGCAGAGTAGTTTGAGCGGCTCGTTGCTGTGGCAAATTAACGAGATGCATATACTCGCTAATATGCTTAGATACTGGCACACGGCATAATGAATCCATCGCATAGCCCACTGACGGATTTTTTTGTCCATCTGGATGCAGATCTTTAGCAATGATATCTTTCGGCACAAAACGGAAAATTAAATTAGAGATGGCCTGTATTTGGAATATTTTAGCAGCCCGCGCCTGAACAAAATAAGGTGATATCAGGATAAGGCGAGCAACTTTATCTGGATATTTCTTTGCAAGATTCAATGCGAAAAGACACCCTAACGAGTGAGCAATCACAACACTATTTGGTGCTAAAAGCTTTGAAGCAACATCAATAAATTGTTGGTTGTTATCTTCCATTATCTCATAACTACCCGAACGCCCAAGTCCCGGTAGGTCCATCATAGCGACCTGATCATATGTAATTCTATTGATGATTGGAGACCAGCATGCACTATCAAATGGGATTCCATGTAAAAATAATGCAGAAGCTTTTTCTGAACCAAGCGACTGTTTAATATAGGTTTCTGTCCAATATCGACTCTGATAGCTGAAACGACTCGGTGTAGCTACTTGCATATGACCAAAACGTGTGAGTACCAGACGATCAATCCAGTGAGAGAAATAAGGAGTAGTATTGATTAGATCAGCAATCCCCATCTTCGTTGCCATCATCTCTGTTTCAGCGACTTGATAGTTTTCATTAGAAATGAAAGCAAGTTGCTCTTTGGAGCTATCAAGCAATACTTCAGGTAATTTCTCGAGTAGAATTTTAGGGAGTTGCAAATGTGGTGTACTCACTCCTAAATACTCGGCAGCCAGATGGATCAGGTGATGAAATTTCGGCGTCGCAGGATCGAGCAGCATATACTCCTGAGCAATGGTTTCAGGATAAAACATGGTGCGGATTAGGAAGCTTACAATATATTGCATATTACAAAGTGGTAAGAATGTGTCACGGCCACCAGGCAGTGCCATCAGTCGTCCCTGATATAACTTACCAATCATTTCTGCAATACCAATATATTGCATATCGCCATAACGATAAAAACCATCAATAACTGTAGCAGGATGTATTGCAGTCCATGGCACATTTAAACGCTTACAAGCCTCAATGAAAGCCTGATGACCTAAAAGTTTCGAAGCCTCATAACCGCCGTATTTACGATATAAATCATCAGGTGAACCTTGCGGTGGAGAAACCATGCGATATCCACCAATCCAGATGAATCGCTCAAGCTGTTTTAATGTTGCCGCCCACTCAATCAAGGCAAGGCCTGATTTTACATTGGTAAGTTGAGCATCAGCTTTACTAATTCCCCAATTAAATGATGCAGCCAGATGATAAATAACATGAATCTTCGTTTGAGTATCCGCTAATAGAGAGTCCAGCTTAAAATCACGGCTTAAATCATATTCAACAAAAGAAATAGAGGGATCAATCAGCCCTTCTGTTGCAATGAAATCTAATAGTTTTTCTTTCTTGGTTGGAGCATTACGCAGTGCAGCGATTACTTGATGACCTTCACGTAAAAGTTCAACAATTAATCTGCTTCCAATAAAACCAGCTGCACCTGTTACTAATATAGTTTTCCGTGAAAAATTATCTTTTTTTGCTTTATTTAAATTATCCATAAATCACCTTATTAGGGATTGCGAGCTCCAGTATTACTTGAAGCGGATTATCTTAAAAATTATATCGAATCTGGGCATATACCAGACTGTTATCTCTAAATTGTCCAAACACAGTATCATTTCTGCCCCAGAAGCGATCGCCACCTGCATTCAGCTGCCAGTGATCATTGAGGTTGTAATTAATACGTACTCTTAGTAACTCATTCGGTTTGGGCGAAAAATAGAACCCTGTTACTTCTAATTTTAAATTATCATTCAGCAGGTTAAGTGCATAGCGCAGCATAGCTCCATACTGATTTTGCTGATATTGATCACTAATTGTTTGCTGATAACGGTAAACTTCTCTTAATAATGGATCTGTCAAGCTATCGGCAGACCTTACGTCCTCTGTATGTTTGTACACACCCATTAAGCTTAGCGTAGTATTTTTTAATGACCATTCTGGTCCCATGACCACGGTTAAATTATTTTTCTTATGCGTAAGATCTTCGCTGCCATCCGAGTCAGTCTTTGTATATGCAGCTTCACCACGCCACACGATATCGTTACGGTTATAACTGAAATCAATCCCATAGACAGACATAGGATTATTTTTCAATTGTAACGTTGCTCCTGTTGGAGATAACGACTGCAATGACAGATCAGGCATGTGATCTAAACCTGAAAAATACGATGCACCTACATCTAGACCATCTACGGAATAATCCCAACGCACTGCAAACGCAGGACGGCTCTTACGGTCTATGTCATACTGAACACCAGCAATCTGACGCAATGGAATCACATCTGAACGGCTACGCGGATACCATAATGCCGTCCATTTATTAGTTCCAGATTCAGGAATATACGTCAATTTGAGTGCATCATTTCCAAGACGCTGATCTGTCTCATCTGGTACTAAACGCGTATAGTCACGAGGTGATAGATTATCCGTTGGGTTAATCCCATCAGCTCTCCCCCAGACCACAATCTGGCGACCAAAGTCGAAATAAAACGTTTGATCCCAGTTATAAGATGCATACAACTCACGTAAGTTGCGATTCACCTTACTCACCTGATCTGGATTTACAGTATGGTCCGTTTCGTCTCCAATATTTATATCGTAATGGATCTTAAACGCTGGGTTAAACTTGAGCGTACCATTGGACCAGAAACTTGCTTGTCCAATATTTTTTAACGAACTTAAATCACGATCTGATGACCACACATCGAGTCTGGCCGAGTTCTGGCTTATAAAACTAATTTCGCTGTCATCTGCATAAGCATGTTGCAGTAGCATAAAGCTACTACAGCATGCAAATACCCAATAGGCACCTTGCGTCATTTTTCAAGGCTCTGCGGTGAGAAAAGCTTATCGGATAAAGTTTTTTCTGCGGCAAAATCATTGACGATCACTTGCGTCATATGTTGAGTTTGCAAGTTTTTCGCCATAGATTTCATGGCCTGCCATCTTGGTTTCACTTTGCCGTAAGGACGGATATCGGTGAACTCAATGTGCTTTAACGGCTTACCTGCGGTATCCCAAATGTCGATAGTTGCTGTAACAAAGTTGTCTTTGAGTATGCACATGCGACGTTTGCTATAACCAAAGTCATTCTTCACCGTATTATTGATTGGCGTTGCTTCAATCATGTAGCAATCTTTACCATTAAATTTGCCATCTGCCAGTTTCGTGTACTTCCAGTCACTGAGCTTATAGCCAAGTACATCACCATAACTAAAATCGGTACCAATAAAAGCATCGCCCTTATTCGCTGATGCTAGTCGACGTACTTTTTTCAATGCAGGCAAATAGACAAACATGCTATCACTGCCTTTTGCATTTTCAATCAACAGTGTCGTGGTTCCTTGGACATCCGCTGGCGAGATGAACTCAGTCAAACGCATATTGTTCTGAGTATTTCCAGCAAGCTTGGTCATATTTTTAGTCATACGTACACGTTGCTCACCATTTTTAGACGTCAGAATAAATTTGGCGCTAGCAGTTGAAGACAAGAACTTAGAGGCATCATCACTACGATTAACAATGTCTTGAGCCTCATCTGCATGTGATGTTTTAGGTAGTGAAAAAGTAAGTGCCGTACCCAACAAAAGGCTTGTCACGACAGTTTGTGCAACAGGAATGCTCTTCTTATTTGAAGAAAAGATAAAACGTGGTTTTAGCATCAAAATCATTGTAGGTACCATAATTAAGGTTGCAAATACACTGAAAAGCATCGCAATCACAATAAACAGCGCTAGCCATTGATGTACATGGAAGCCCTGTGATAAGGACAGTACACCATAACCACCAGCAACCGCAGTCGCGACGAAAAGAGAAGCCTTACCAGCTGTACTTAAGGTTTTACGAACAGCATCTTTGATATCTCCGCCTTCTTCACGCAAGATTTCACGCAAGCGATAGAGGAAGTAGATGGCGTAATCCGCACCGATACCAACAGCCATGGCCGAGATGAGAGAGTTTGGAATATTGAGGGGAATATTGAGCCAACCCATTACCCCAAAGATCGCAAGAATTGAGAATAAAAGAGGTGTCAGAACGATCAGCCCAGCTGAAAGTGAGCGGAAGACCAACGCTGAAATAAAGAAGACAGCAAATGAAATTTGTAGAATATTCATGAGTTTGCCGTGAACCATTGTTTCAGTTAAAGCAATAGTCTGAGTCACGTCACCACCAAAACTTACTACAGCTTTATCACCGAATTGACCTGCCATATAAGTTTTTAGAGATTCAAGGATTTCTGTAATGCGATGATTACTACCTGTTTTCATCAGAATCGTAATCTTGGCATAGCGCTGAGTGGTATCAATGTAAGAATCAAAATCTGTCGGCTCACCAGACATTGAATACAACAGTAAATACTGAGCAACAACATCTTTGGTTGCAGGAACCTGAAATGCCTGTGGCTGATCGGCATTCATGGCCTGATTCATTCGTTTGATATAGTCCACAATAGAGATTGTTTTACCGACCTCTGGAATTGAATTCGCGAACTTTTCTGTATTATCAATTGCTTTGAGAATTTCAGGGTTTTCGATACCATCACGAACTTTAGTATCGACCATAATGTAAAGGCTATTTGTTCCACCAAGAGACTGATTCAAAAATCTGTCGTCTTGCTGCATTGGTAGGTCACGCGAGAAGAAATTTCGACTATCGTTATCTACTACAATACGGCTGGTGCCGATAGCAAGTAAGACACCTACTACCGCAATCGCAGTCATTAACATCATTCGCGGACGAACTGACAAAATAGCATCACCAATACGGTTTGGAATCCAATCCCATATCGGTAGACCTTTACGTTTGACCTTCGTAGCAGAAGGTGGTGGCAACATCGAGCGCAGTGCCGGAATAAAAGTCATCTCAATTACGAGTGTACTAATGATCCCGATCCCAGTAAAAATACCGAATGAACGAATAGTCGGAATATTGAAAGTTAACAGAGAGAAGAACCCGGCTGCTGCAATTCCGCCAGCCAATATCATAACCGGACCCACACGGACCAGAGATTGAACAACAGCTTCACTATTGGCAGCTTTAGGCTCCATCCCTTGAGCAAGCAAACGGTCAAAGTCTTCGTAGTACCGCTTTAACAACTGTACGGCATGACCTGCTGCGATGGCCAAAATCAAAATTGGTGTAGGCGAGTTAAAAATATCCATCGGCTGTTTAAATAGGCCCATCATGCCCATACCCCATGCCACAGACAGCAAAGCTGTAACGAGTGGCAAGATCAACCCCTGCTTACTGCGAAATGCTTCAAAGTGCAATAAACCGATCACCAACACAGCAATTGGGAACAAGATATTGATACGCTTAGAATAATCTTCAGCTTTATCGAGATAGACGGGATTGCCACCAACACTGATGGTCATATCTTTGGATTGTTCGCTCTCTACAATTTTGTTGATTGGAGCCATCATCTTCTGGAAGCCTTCCGGGCTTTCCTCAAGCTCAAGCAAAATTGCAGCAGTTCTTTGATCTTTAGATACGACTGAATTCATATAGGTTGGGTTCATTGCCAACATTTTTTTCAAATGATCGATATCGTCTTGAGTTACAGAACTGGTCGGCAATAATTTCTTGGCATCAAACCCTTCCGAATTAGCCATGATTCCTTTGGCTTGGCGTGCAGCCAGACTCATCATCGTAGAACGAACTACGCCAGGTGCATTGTCAACTTCTTCGGTAATATGTTTAACTTTTTCTAATACTTGCGGCTGATAAATATCACCTTGTTTCGGTGTAATGCCGATCACGACCATATACTTGGAACCGAATTTCTTTTCGATCAGTTTGGTCGAGGTGATATAAGGATGCCCATTAGGTGCAAGTGCGCCCGGATCAATAATAATTTTTACGCCCGATGCGAGATATGCCAAGACAATCGTTAAAAGTATGACTACGGTCAGCACAATACGGCGATGGCTGAGAATCCAACGCGCATATTTTTCCATCACTGGATGAGTCTTTTGAAGTGGTGTTTCGATCTCGTGTGATTTTTTATCGGCCTCTTGTGCTGGCTCTTCAATCTCTTGTGATGGCTTCTCGATCTCCTGCGATAGTTTTTCGATCTCTTGCGACGGTTCTTCGATCTCCTGTGCTTGCTGACTCACTGCCTCATAGGTTCCACCCTTTTTGGCCAGTGCTTGGAGATTAATAAGATCTTTCTTGAACTGGGCAAGAACCATCTTTTTTAGCAGTGCATCGGGAAAGACACCAAAAAAGCCGCCAGGTTCTGCCACAAAAAGCCACTCAATCCATGTACCTTCTGGATGCGGTTTAAAGTGGTAAGTACCCGTATAAAGAAAAGGTCCTTCTAGCACTTGAAAGGCATATAATTCGTTGGGTACCAGATGTGTAATTTCACCTTTAAAGGCCAACTCACGACCCGCAAAGGTCAAACCGATTTCATACCTACTGCCCACACGCGGAGTATTATCTAGTAGCTCAGAATGCTTACATGACAATTGCCAGCTTGCATCATGACCCGGGTTGGCAAGATATTTAAAGACCTTATCAATATCGCCTGGTATGAGGAAAGCATGTTCTATGGTCACCATAGTGGTTCTACCTTCTTATATTTTTTATGCAGGAACTGGATACATCTGATCAATTGTCTGGGCCACAGCCGCCCCGTTCTCAGCGAACATAATCGATGAATGGTCACCAGGCAGATCCACTTGTGTAAGCGTATCTTTGATCAGTTGATCCCAACCGAGGCTTTCCCCGAAATCTTCCATCTCATCTTTAGCCTTGACCAAGAGGATCGGAAAATCTTCAGGTTCTGGGAAATAGGTCTGGAGTGCGACGCCATTAGCCAAATAAGTGTCAAAGTAAAGTCGGAAATCTGATGGATTAGCATCCAAAGGTATAACATTGATAGCTTTAGCTTCTTTAAGCACATGATCAAACATGTGATCTGAACTTAATTCGCGCAAGTATTGCGCTGGGATCGTCAACTTTTTCCCATAAGGGACAGCTAAATCACGAGCAAACCAAGACAAGAGCATGGCATCATCGGCATCTTCAGGTACATTTTCTGGAATTGGAGCACGAGTATCGATCATGACAATCCCTGTGACCTGCTGCCCCATTTGACGCAACTGACGACTGATCTCGTATGCAATCGCACCACCAAAGCACCATCCACCGAGGAAATAAGGCCCCTGAGGCTGCATCTTTTGCATTTCAGCAATATAGAGTGTCGCCATTTCTTCAATGGCTACTTCAGCGGCATCTGCTTCAATCAATCCTGGAGACTGAATAGCACGTAAAGTACGATTCGGATTGAGATGACGCGAAAGCTCCATATAACAGAAAGTACTACCACCAATCGGATGGAACAGCCACAACGGTTGTTCATAGGTTCCACGACGTAATTCGATTACGATGGAAGGTTTGATTTCTTTATTTTCACGGATGATCTCGCCTAAACTTTCTACAGTGGAGTACTGTGCTAGTAAGGCAACTGATAATTCGGTACCAAATACCTTCTTGAGATGATTGACAAGCTTCACCGCAAGTAATGAATGCCCGCCTAACTCAAAGAAATCATCATGTATACCCACTCGCTTAACTGACAAAATCTGCTCAAAGGTCGTACATAGCTCGATTTCGATCGAATCTCGTGGTGCAACATAATCATTGCTCTGCTCAAACACTGGCTCAGGGAACGCCTTACGATCTATTTTGTTACTACCCGTCATTGGAAATTCATCCAAACGGATAAACGTACTTGGCACCATATAAGCTGGGAGATGGATTTGCAGGGTCTTTTTCAAACCTGCCATATCAATCTCAGACCCTGTCACATAGGCCACCAGTTTCTGATCGTTGTCGGCAGTGGTCTTAACCAACACTACTGCATCTGTAATACAATCGATCTGTTTGAGAACATTCTCGATTTCACCCAGTTCAATACGGAATCCACGGATCTTGACTTGGAAGTCCAGACGTCCGTGATGGGTCAAACGCCCATCCATACGCAAACAGACTTTATCTCCAGTACGATAAAGTCGACCGGCATTTGGTAGAGATGGCAAGGTTCTGAATTGTGCATCTGTCAAATCAGGTCGTTGCCAGTAATCAATTGCTAGGCCATCGCCTCCAATCCAGAGCTCTCCCATAACACCGCGTGGGACCAACCGCTGTTGTTCATCAAGAACATAAAGCTGGGTGTTCGCCATTGGCTGACCTAAATCAATCAATTTTGAATCGGTGATATGAGCTGCACTCGACCATACCGTAGTTTCGGTCGGACCATAGATATTCCAGAGACAACTTACTTTGCCCAAAAGTTTTTCTGCAAGTATAGGATCGAGTGCCTCGCCGCCACTAATTGCAGTCATACCCGGAATACCGTTCCAGTCGCTATCTAAAAGCATTTTCCAAGAGGCTGGTGTTGCCTGCATAATATTGATCGACTTCGCCTGCATATAGTCCACCAGCAAGTTACCATCTAGCGATACCTCACGTGGGCAGACGTGTACCACACCGCCGTACATCAACGGAATCAATAGCTCAACAACTGAAATATCAAAGGCATAAGTTGTAATCGCCAATAACTGCATATCTGGCGTTGCTTGCAGCCTATCATTCACAGACAGCAAGAAATTAGCCATTGAAGGATGCCCAATACGCACGCCTTTAGGCTTCCCTGTCGAACCTGAGGTGTACATCACATAAGCGGTATCACCAAAGGCAAGTGTCTCACGCACTTGCTCAAGGGGTACAACATCAGCTTGATTAATATCTAAACGAGGCACAGAAACATTAACAGCATCCATTAACTCAGCTTGAGTCAAGATGACTTTAGGTTCAGCGTCTTCTACGATGTTATGCAGACGTTCTCTTGGGAAACTAGGATCTAATGGCACATATGCTGCTCCTGCCGCCCAAATTCCGAGGATTGCAGCAGGCAATAGCGTAGTACGGTCTAACATCAGACCTACACGATCACCATTGGTAATATTGTGTGCACGCAAATATTCAGCGATACCAGCGATATGCTGACCTAACTCATGATAGCTGACAGCATGATCTCTGCAGGTCGTAGCATAGTTGTCACCACGCTCGTCAATCTGCTTCAGAATCATTGCCAATAAATCATGCTTAGAATAGTCCGTAACCTGACCATGTAGATAGCCTAGCTGGATGTTATTCGCATAACTAGGAGCAATATCTAACTCAATGAGCTTACGCTCAGGATGGGTCACCATCTCCGATAGTATGATTTGCAGCAGTTGCACCATATTCTCTGCCGACTCTGCAGAGAATATTTCGGAATTGTATTTCAGTACACCAACCAGTTCACCCTGATATTCACCCCCCATTTCCAGCATAATGTCTAATTGACCTTCTTGCTGGCGAACCGGAAAGCTTCCCAAAGTCAGGTCTTGACCAACTAATGTAGCTGGATTCTGGATTGGTAAGAGTAGTTCCTTAAACTCATCCATGCCGCCTAGACGTTCCCAGAACATTCCCACCTGAGCCAATGGGTTAATACTGCCATCGCGCTTTGGTAAGACAGCCTCAACTACTCTAGAAAAGGCAACTTTTTGATGTTTTAGGCTTTGTTTTAATTGTTCTTGGACCTGTTGCGTAAATTGGCGTAAGGTTTGATCAGCATCAATGTCTACATGAAGAGCTATTGTATTGACAAATTGCCCAAGCGCATTACGCAAAGAACGCTCAAGCCTACCTGCTACTGCTGTGGCAATAACTAGATTATTTTCATTTGATAGTTTGTTCAGTAGGATATAAAAGCCAGATAGTACAAGACCAAACAATGTGATCTCATAATCTTTCGCCAAGCTCACAAGCCCAGATGATACTGACTCAGGCACACGGAAAATCACCGAGCTACCTTTATGTTGCTGCACAGCTGGACGTGGGTAATCAAGCGGAATACTATGCACATGTGGTGCGTGCTGTAACGCATTTTTCCAGAAAAGTAGGCTTTCATCAGCATCGTCGGTCGCATTGTTCTTCTGCTTATCCGCATACTGTGCGAACTCAATTCCGTCTACCGCATTTGACTCTGTAATTAGTCCAAAGCGCTTGCAGACATCACGCAGCAACAGACCAATTGACCAGAAATCCATTAAGGCATGATGAATCACAACTGCAACCACATAATGATTCTGACCACGTTCATAACAATGAATACGCCACAATGGTGGTTGAGTCAGGTCAAATGGTTGCTTGGTATCTTGTTCAACCAATTGCGTCAAATCAGAAGCTTCAACATGTCGAGCATCAGTGAAAATAATATTAGGATACACGCGATCCCAGATAAGTTGCTCAATCCCCTGTTCATTGGCAGGCATGCTTACACGCAATAGCGGGTAATCATCCATCACCGCTTCCAAAATCTCCATCGGTTTGTTGCCTAATGGTTGATTGACCTTTACATCAAAGGCCACCACCATATTGTAGGCACTGCAAGTTGGCTCAAAACGTTGGATATACCAAATACCAAGCTGCTCTGCAGAAATCGCGTGACGTGACAGAATTTTTGGCTCTAGGTGTGCAATGTTATTCATGAAGCAACTCCCTGTTGCAACTCAGAAACAAGATATTCGGCTAATGTATTAATTGTTGGGTAATCCCATAGTAATGTCGGCTCAAGCTCCAGTTTTGTCAGATCTTCTAAATCCCCAGAGACAGACAAAGCAACGATCGAATCAAGACCATAACTGGTAAATTTTTGCTCTGGATCAATCGTCTCAGGCTCTACACGCATTTCTTTGGCTACTAGTGTACGAATGATCGCGCTCCAGTAAGCTTTATCCTTATTCATGGGGTAATCTCCTCTTTAACTGGTTTGGCATCGCGCGGTGCCAATGCAAAATCGATAACAGATAACATATGGTTAGTTGAAATTCGGTCTAGCAAATCTGCCAATGTGCTTTCACGTACTGATGCCATAGGAGGAGATGTCTCTCCTTCAGCGGTATTTAAGAAAATGATCAGCCATGCACCATCCTGCAAAGCAGGCCTTAAACCATGACGGTTGAAAACCCAGAAACCCAGCACAGCAATGCGGGCAAACAGCTCGGCGTAACCACGGGCAAGGCTAAAGCGCAGCGTTTCAAATTCGTTGCTTTGCTCAGAGTTTGAAAAGTAATCCTGAATTTTTTGATCCAATGAGCGCTGTTCAACAAGCAACTGATTTGCTCGCTCACTTAGTGTAGAAAGCGTTTGGGCAGACAATCCTGCTGTGACATCGGTATTGTTGAGCATTTCGATGATTGTCCCGAGCGACTCCATTACCAAGTCACCATCTCGGTTAAAAATCTCAAGCTCACGAAAATCAATAGCCCCTGTCTCTACCTGCAAGTCATACAACTGGCGATAGCGTGCTTTAGCTTCGGCTTGATTGAGTTGATCGGCTTTTTTACTACGACCTTTATTGGCAGACTTGAGCTGAAAACTCAGGCTGTCTAGACAGACGGTACTGCTACCATCAAATACACTAACAATCAGATGGTCTCTGAATGCTTTTTGGTACATTCCATCAGCATATGCATTTCTTAAGAAAAAACGTGAGCCAAGCACTGAAGAAGTGATCTTGGCAAGCGACTCTACATACTCAGGTACTACGACCTTGACGATTGGTGACCATGTACTGAATTGATTGATACAAACATGTAATCCACGCGCACCAACGAGTGATAACACCTCAGCCGCTAAAAGATAAGCATAGGCGGTGGCGAGTTGCTCACGCACTAGCGGAATGTTTATCACTTTCTTGTTATATAACTCGCGCTCAATAGCAAATTCGGTCGCGATACGTAGCATCGTGTCACCCGCTCCGAGCGAGAAACTACTGCAATATGCACGTGTTACCTGTAGCGTCTTGAGACCAAGCTCCAAGCCCTGGCCTTCTTCACCGATTAGAGCGTCTTTGTGAATTTCAGCATTATTAAAACCAATACCGCTAATATCTAGACCACGCATACCCACTGTTGGCAGACGGTTCAGGCTATACGTTCCTTTCGAAGCCATTTGACGCTTATCGAGCCAGAATGCACTCAAACTACGCGGTCCACGATCATTCGATGTTTTAGCAATCAGACTTAAAGAGTCACCTAAAGTGGCGCGATTGATCGACCATTTTTCACCATTTAAGACATACTTGCTTTCACCAGATTGTGCAGTCACTTCACTAGATAACAGATCTGCACCATGTGCTTTTTCACTATAAGCTAGTGCTGGCGCAGCACCACTTAAAATTCGGTTAGCGATGTTTTGACATTGATTCGCATTACCACCGATCCATACGATCACAGACCAAGCATTCGTGCTATAGGTCGAATTGATGGTTAGATCACGTCGTGCCAACACGCGATGCAGATATAACAACTCTTCACCAATTTCCATGCGCCCCCCGAGTTCTGAAGGTACATAGAAACGGTTCATGCCCACCGCATTCAGAAAATCAACAGCACGCTGAGGATACTGTTCCTTTTCATCACGCTCGATGGCAGCGGACCAAGAAAAATCATTGTTGGTATCATGTACGGAGCCTAAAATTTGCTCCAGACGAGCAGCAGATTGAAACTGCCGCAAATTGGAAGTAAGTGACATGAATTTTCACTCAAATGATTAAAGGGTAAGGGTTAAAACAAAGCACTTTTCAGACGATTAAAAATCAGCGTGCGCACTTCACGTTCCTTGATCATTGAGTTGAGTAGATTGGAGCTATAACGAATCAACTGCCCCCGCTGCTCACGATCACGGATGACTTCTAAACTGTTCTTGATATAATTTCGAGCAATCACCGTTCTACGGTTTGGATGGGTCAAACAGACCAGCTGACCTCGCTCGATCTGTTCTTTAATTTTTCTTCTTCTAATTTTGCCGCTAGTGGTCTTATTTATTCGGCCTTGATGCAGTAAATAGACACCGTCTACAGGTAAGCCAATATCAGCCGCCACTTGTTCTTTAACTTGAGTTCTGATGGTTTCAAAATTAAGAGTCTTGTTTAATGACTTTTTCTTAATCTCAAGTACAACCGTAACCCCCTCAGAATCAGCAAAATTTACTGCTGCAACACAGCCTTTACGAACAGCAGGATGTGCCATTTCAACAGAGCATTCGATATCTTGTGGGTAATAGTTTTTGCCACGGATAATAATTACATCCTTAAGACGGCCAGTTACATACAGGTCTCCATCTTTGATAAAGCCCATATCACCCGTTCTTAAGTAATATTCTTTACTTGGCTGACCTGCTTCATCAAGGATCGTTGCTTCAAAGGTTTCCTGATTGATCTCAGGTTTCTGCCAGTAGCCTGCTGTGACACTCTCTCCTGCTAGCCAGATTTCACCAACTTCATGAGCTGCTACTTCTTTATGGGTATGCGGATTAACTATGCGGCAATCAATGTGCGCCGAGATCTTGCCACAGCTCACCACTTGCACCGCGGTCTGATCCTGACTGGTTTGTACCAAGTGGGCATTCAACTTATCACGATCAAGAGAAATTGCATTGAGAGGGCCAGTCACACCACTGACTAAGAGCGTCACTTCCGCCAAGCCATAGCATGGCAAGAAAGTATCTAGTTTCAGTTTGGACTGAGTATTGAACTTCTCCATGAAACGCTGCATGACATGCGCTTTGATTGGTTCTGCACCGTTAAATAGTACACGTACGCGGCTCAGATCAAGCGTTGCTGCGTCTTCATCTGAAATACGATGCAAACACAATTCATACGCAAAGTTTGGACCACCACTGATCGTGACGCCTTTTTCACTAATAAATTGTAGCCATTTAAGCGGTTTACGTATGAAGTCCAGAGGCGACATTACATAACAAGTTAGCCCCACATACACGCTCTGCAAAACCGAGCCGATCAATCCCATATCATGATAAACAGGCAACCATGTAAGGCCGATATCATCAGGTTGTGTACAAAAAGCTTCCGTAATCATGGCTTCATTTGCCATAATATTTTTGTGGGTGACAATTACACCTTTAGGCCAACCGGTCGATCCTGAAGTGTATTGAAGGAAACAAACATCATCTGCATCAATATAAGGAAAATCCTTTTCCGCCAAGTCACGCTGAAATTCCGTATCAACAGCATGTAGTATTAAACTTTCATTTTGAGCTTTTAATGTAATTAGGCCGGATAACTCAAGAATCTTTTTTGTTGTGAGCACGATTTTTGGCTCACAGTCATTCATAATATTCAAAATATTAGAAAAACCATTACGATTAAACGGCAAGCTAACTGGTACTGCGATAATTTTAGCTTTCAGACAAGCAAAGAACGATACGATAAAGTCTAGCCCCGGTTCGAACAGCAAGACTGCACGATCACCACTGTCTACAAGGTTCATTAATATCTGAGCTTGGTGTTGAACTCGCTTATTCAGATCTGCATACGTTAGAGATTGAATCCCACCAGATTGGCGTCCCAAATACTCAAAAGCAGTCTTACCCCCATTTAGGTTCGCGTGGGATTCCAAAGTTGCAATGATATTATCCGTACACATTACAGCCATAACTTACTCCGATTAATTATAATTAACCCTTAAAACCTGCTGATTCAGAAATTAATTTCTAGTTGGGGGTTTTAATAAAAATGAATATACTTTTTCTTTAAAATATAAATTCACATTATATTTTATGCACAAGTGTCCTTTATTACACCTGTAAGGGTTTACAGGTTAGATGTTACTTATTGAAAAATAAGAAGCTAAAATATTTTTAAAAATTATTTTTTATTCAGTTATATAGTTTAAGAACTTTTAAATAATTAAAAAAGCGACCATTCTTTGATCTACTTTTAGATACTCTTAAGTAAAATTTTTTAATCTTCAGATCATTACTCAGTTTTTCTTCTGCTGCGTTTGTTTTAATTTTTTAGTTTCTATATGAGATATAATTTATAGTTCTTTTAAAGATAAATTATCAAATAATATCAACTCTCGTATAATTTTACTTTTAAGATTAAATTATTAATACCGCCTATTTAATTTTATTTCAGATAATTAAAATTTAATTTATACATTATTATAATAAACTATAAATAATTTTATTTAAAAATAATAAACTTACTCATTATTTTAAATTCATAGATTAACTTTTTAAAATAAAAAATTTAAAACACATGTTATAAAATACTTAAATAAATATCATATAACTATTTATTTTATAATACTCTATATTCTTTATATATCTTTTTACAAAAGTCCCAGCATTACTGCTCGAATAGCTGCTGAAATTTTATTATTTACATTTAATTTTTGCATCGAGTTACAAAGATGAAAATTTACAGTTCTTTCAGTAACCCCAATAATCTGGGCAATCTCTGCTGAGGTTTTACCCTCTGCTGTCCAACGTAAAGCTTCTTTTTCTCGGTTCGTTAAATAAAGGTTGAACTGAGAGAACTCTACATCATTGACAATTTTAGCAATGCTGGAATGCACTGTTTGAGTCAACCAATACATATTTGTATATTGTGCTTTTTGCTCTTTTTCTGATAATTGATCGGTGGATCTTGCTAGTGTTAACATCCCTCTCGTCCCAATAAAATCACGACTTGACTGAGCCCAACCGACATTTAAACCATAAGAACGCGCCTCTTCCCAGAAATCTTTTTCTTCTTGTGTTTTTGCATTTTGACTCGACCAGACAAGAGGTTGAAGTGATACCATACAATGCTGCACAGTAGGGTCTACCTTCACGTAACGTTGTTCTATATAGAGCTTTTGCCATGCCTGAGGATAATTATTCAACATAATTGTTTTTGGTTCAGCAATAGATAGCGGTGACTGCATACCATAAGCACAATAATCAAATCCAAGCTTTGACGCTGTAGATTTGACTACTTCAAACAATTCATCTTCATTTTTTACGACCAAAAATGCTGATAATAAATCCTCTTGCCAACTTTCCATTTGCTCTCATTAGGCTCCATTCAGAAATTATTTTTTGTTCAGTTATCTCTTGTGAATCCAAATAATTAAATTGAAGCGTAGGGCTATTTTTTTACCTTTATTTCAATAGAACTCTACAAAAATCTAAAAGATTATGAGGCTGTTAAAATATTTCCACTACTTCATCTTCTTTTATTACTTTCTCAATTGCAGATTTTGAACTCATCATCCAATTAACAACACTTTTAAGCCCAAATGGTTGTAAATTATTCAGATAAACTAAATTTCTGAAAGCCTTTAAGGTTGTTATATTCAATATACAGATTATGCTTGAAAAAATTAAATTTTACAGGATGCATTTTATTCCAAAAAACATAGTTTTTAAAATAAAAAAACAATGCTCATTATTTAATCTTAAAATTATATTTTATTAATTTAATTAAATAATACATTTCAACAATGATCCAAGAAATATAATTTTACCAATCATTATATATACAAACTAAAAAAATAAATAATTATTTAGCAAATCAAATAATTACATGGTGGCTTATTTTAGTTAAAACTATTGTTTTAATAACAAGTATAAAAGCCACCTAAAAAAGCTAAAAAAAGTAAGTCAATTGAGCATTGTCAAAAGCATTTTTTATATTATAACTACAAGATAATCATTTTTTACTTTAGCCAACCTTAATACTTGAATAATCTTCCAATAAGAATAGCTTAACGATATAGGGCATCAAATTATATTTAACCTGTTAAACATAACAGTATTTAATTGGCAATAATTTATGGTATTTATCAAAAGATTTCTATTTCAGGGTACTTGAACAGGTAGCATGGCCAACATTACCCCTCATTTTTCAATTTCGACAGATGGTTTTATTCGTATGAATGAGAACCAACTCATGAATTACCCTTTTCAACACGTTGTATCTATCGTTGAATCAGCCCAAATTGAAGAATCTCAAATTGTTTATTATGGTTTTACTGAATGGGCGACATTAAAAACTCCTGCTTTAAGTACAGGATGGGACTGGGAATTCGTTGAACAAAACGGTTTTGTTACTTTAAAACGAACTGGTCTGCCTAGAAGCAATATTATGATTGTTGATATATCTGGTACAGATATTGGATTTGATAGCACTGAAACATTAATCAAAAGGAAGATAGATACTTTGTTCTGGGAACAGTTCATTTATGCTCAAATCAATACAAGCTTAATCAAGTCTAAAGTAAATCTGAATTTCTCTTAGAAACCTGTAAATTTTTACAGTTACCGCCTTTCCAGCTGTTCAGTAAAGTCACATCAAAAATAAGTGGAAGCACTTGTAGTGAATATTATTGCTGGATTTCAAAACAATTTTTCAGAAGGCTTATATAGTAAATTTAAAAGTTACCGTTATAAGGTATTTGTTGAGCATTTAGGATGGGAGTTAAACTGCCCACATAATGAAGAACTCGATCAATTTGATAAAGTCGATACAGCTTATGTGGTCGCTCAAGATAGAGACTCTAATATTATTGGCTGTGCCAGATTACTACCTACGACTCAACCATATTTACTTGGTGAAATATTTCCTCAATTACTGAATGGAATACCTCTCCCGTGTTCCCCAGAAATTTGGGAATTATCAAGATTTTCAGCCGTAGATTTTTCAAATCCGCCTACAACAGCAAGTCAAGCAGTGTCATCGCCAGTTTCTATTGCAATTCTGCAAGAAGCGATTAACTTTGCAAGAGAACAAGGGGCCAAACAACTTATTACGACCTCTCCTCTGGGTGTAGAGCGTTTATTACGTGCTGCTGGTTTTCGCGCCCATCGTGCAGGCCCACCAATGACGATTGATGGCTATTCTATGTTTGCCTGTTTAATTGATGTGTAATGGTTTAAAGGTTAACTCTTGTCTCTCGGACATGAGTTAACCTAGTTTTTTTATAATCAAGAAATACGCTTATTGCGAAGAATAAATAACACGTATCAATCAATCTTGGTTTTTTAAATTTAAGTTTGTCTTTTTATAATAAGTTTCATCCGTTTTAGGGTTTCCATCACGCGGCATAAATGATGTCGATATAATTGCAACGACAGCCATACTTCCAATATAAAGCATAATTAAATATGGGTTACCTTGCCCAATACTGAGCAGCTTGGTGGCAATCATAGGGGCTAAACCACCACCCAAAACACCTGCCAACTGTACTGAAATCGAGATACCGCTATAACGAATTTCAGCAGGAAATTGACGCGCAAAAAGCTGAGCTTGTGGCGCATACATAATTGGAAACACTACACCAATTGCCAAAATAATTGCCGTCCAGACCAGTACCGGATCTTTGGTATTGAGCATGCTAAAAAATGGATAGCAGTAAAGTGCTAATACGCATAAGCCAAACATAAACATATTGCGTTGACCGACTTTATCGGACAAATGTCCGCATAACGGCGTCATAAATAAAATCACGGCTGCACCACAAATGGTGGCAAATAAAATATCTTGGCGGGGAATACCAAGTTGTGCAGTGGTATAAGCTAGCGTAAATGTTGACGCAATATAAAACCATGCATTTTCAGCAGCTCTCGCCAAAATAATGGTGATAAGTTGTTTTGGATGGTTTTTAAAAACCTGAAAGGCAGGAACTTTGACTTCTTCAGACTGCTGTTTTACTTTTTCAAAATCTGGTGACTCAGGCACTTTTACACGAATATACCAGCCCACTGCCAGTAAAATAATGCTGGCAAGAAATGGTAAACGCCAGCCCCAGCTAAACAGTGCTTGCTCAGGTAATAACGACACCAGTCCTAGTGCGATTGAGGCTAGCATTAAGCCACCACCTGTACTCGCCTGTGGCAAACTTCCCCAAAACCCTTTACCACCTTCGGGTGCATGTTCAACGGCCATAAGCACGGCACCGCCCCACTCACCGCCCATGGCCATACCTTGAATAAATCGTAAGATCACCAAGCCAATTGCAGCCCAATATCCAATTGATTCATAAGTTGGTAAGAGGCCAATCAGTACGGTTGGAATTCCCATGAGCATCAGCGTTAGCAGCAACATTGACTTACGACCAATCTTGTCCCCGAAATGACCAAAGACCAAACCGCCTAAAGGCCGCCCAATAAACCCAACGGCATAGGTTGCAAATGCTGCAAGCACACCTGTAAGTGGGTCCAGATTAGGGAAAAATAACTTGTTAAAAATGAGCGCTGCTGCTGCGCCATAAACAAAAAAGTCATACCACTCAATCGTGGTGCCAACCATGCTAGAGATGCCTGCTAATCGATGTGACGACTTTTTAGGATGTGAACCGTTTCCATGTATTGTTTGCATCTTAATGTCCTTTTTAGATTTTCTTGTTTTGTCTTTTTATGCTTATGACCTGTCCTGACCATAAGCATGTTCAGGTCTCGCTTGATCTCCTTAAGCTTTTTGTGTGTTTTTAAAATGGGTTAGCTTAGTTTTTCTAAAATTTGCTCTAACTCCGGATTACGTTCTTGCCAACGTGGTTGTTTATCTTTATCGACAATCAGTGCACGAACGCCCTCAATAAAGTCACCATGCTCAAACCAGATATCCTGTAAATCACGCTCAAGCTGCATACACTGCTGTAGTGAAAGGCCGCGCCCTAAATATTGCAGTTTCAAGCTGGTTTGTTTGGCAATAAATGAACGCTGCTGCAAAATACCAAGCATCTTACTCGCCCAAGCCTTTAAGCTTTCATCCTGTTCATTTTCAAGGCTTTGCTCAATCTCATCTAAATGCTGATATCCGAAGTGTTTACGGATGCCTTCGGCAAGTTGTTTAAGCTCACTTTCGACAGGCCGAGTAATAAATCGGGTAGTGATGCGTTCAATTCCCTCTTTGCTTAAACTTGGCGCTTCAACGAGAGCGTCTTGTAAAGCTTGTAACTGATCGCTTGGTACATGGTAGTCAATTAAGTCGAGATAGAGCGCATCGCTACTACTAATCTGCTCACCCGTAATTGCCATATAAACGCCAATATCATCAAGGCGAGACAGGAAATGAGTTGCGCCAACGTCCGGGAAAAAACCAATCGCTGTTTCAGGCATAGCAAATCTGGACTTTTCGCTGCTTACCACAATGTGACACGCCTGAGCCAAGCCAAAACCACCGCCTAATACATAGCCATCAAGCACAACGATGATTGGCTTTTCATATTCGCGCAGTGTATTGAGCATTTTATATTCGGCACTAAAATAGCCTTTGTAATCAGCCGTGCCATTTTTATAACTGTCGTAGAGATAGCGAATATCGCCCCCTGCACAGAAGGCTTTTGGGCTATTTGATTTGATCAAGATCGCCTGAACAGCAACATCATTTCGCCACAGTTCCAATTGGGCACCAAGCCCTTCAATCATATCTAGCGACAATGCATTGAGATGAGTCACACGGTCTAAGGTAATCACGCCGAGCTTACCTTGTCGCTCAATCATTAAGTGATTTTCTGTATTCATTTTATTGATCTCTTACTGATTTTTAAAATTTGCCTGCCGTTTTTCAACAAATGCTTGCATGCCTTCTTTTTGGTCCGCAGTTGCAAAAATGGAGTGGAACATGCGGCGTTCAAAACGTAAACCTTCGGTAAGATTCACTTCAAAAGCTCGGTTAATGGTTTCTTTGAGCATCATGTTTGCAGTTAAAGACCGCGTTGCGATTTTTTCAGCGGCTTGCAAGGTTTGTTCAAGTAATTCTTCTTTACTAAACACACGTGCAACCAAACCGCTTTGCTCTGCCTCTACTGCGCCCATTTGACGAGCGGTAAGGCACATTTCCATTGCCTTAGCTTTACCAATGGCATGGGTTAAACGCTGTGTCCCACCAATACCCGGAATTACCCCTAAAGTGACTTCGGGTAAACCAAACTTGGCGTTGTCAGCACAATAAATAAAGTCACACATAAGCGCCAGCTCACAGCCACCACCCAATGCATAGCCACTCACCGCAGCAATTAAAGGTTTACGGCGCTGTGCAATACGGTCTGCAAGATGAAAAAAATCATCTAAATAAATATCAGGAAATGCCAAATCAGCCATTTCTTTAATGTCGGCCCCTGCGGCAAAAGCTTTTTCAGAGCCAGCTAATACGATGCAGCCAATTTCGCGGTCTTTTTCGAGTTGATCTAATGCCTGATTAATTTCACTAATTAATTCACTGTTTAAAGCATTGAGCGCTTGAGGGCGATTTAAGGTAATCAATCCAACCCCATTACGCTTTTCTAATAAAATACTTTGCCACTGCATTATTTATTCCTTGTTCTGGTTTTATAGACTACGTGCGATGACTAAACGTTGGATATCACTTGTGCCTTCGTAAATTTGACAAATACGCGCATCACGATAAATACGCTCAATTGGGAAGTCTCTGAGATAGCCATAGCCACCAAACACTTGTAAGGCACTTGAGCACACACGTTCCGTCATTTCTGAAGCAAATAACTTGGCCATTGAGGCTTCGTTTAGACACGGTTGGCCTGCTTCTTTTAAACGCGCAGCGTAGTGAACGAGTTGTCTCGCTGCTTCAATTTCGGTTGCCATACTGGCAAGGCGAAATGCGATGGTTTGATGCTCAAAAATTGGTTTTCCAAAAGTAATACGCTCTTTGGCATAAAGAGTTGCTTCTTCGAGTGCCGCACGTGCTAGACCGACTGCTTGTGCAGCAATACCAATACGCCCACCTTCTAAATTGGCAAGAGCAATTTTCAGACCCTCACCTTCTTTACCTAGCATGAGACTTTTATGGATGCGTACATCTGTCAGAGCAATCTGACACGTATCTGAAGCATGCAGACCCAGTTTTTCTTCAACACGAATCACTTCATAACCCGGTGTTTCGCGAGGGACTAAAAATGCACTAATGCCCTTTTTACCTGCGCTCGGATCGGTCACGGCAAACACGATAATGACGCCGGCGTTATTACCCGAGGTAATAAATTGCTTGGCACCATTTAAAATGTAATCGTCGCCATCTTTCACCGCACGGGTTTTGATGGCTGCTGCATCTGAGCCAGTATGCGGTTCGGTTAAGGCAAAAGCTCCAATCATTTCACCTTGTGCCAAAGGCTTTAAAAAGCGCTCTTTTTGCTCGTCGGTCCCAAATTTTAAAATAGGCACACAACCAACCGAGTTATGTACACTCATGATGGTCGAGGTTGCCCCATCTGCTGCCGCAACTTCCTCGAGTGCCAGTACATAGGCTAAGTTACCCGTATCTGAACCACCCCATTCCTCTGAAACAAGCATTCCCATAAAACCGAGTTGTCCCATTTGAGTCAGAGTATCTTTTGGGAAAGTCCCGTCTCGATCCCAATCACTGGCATTAGGCTTGATTTGTTCTTGGGCGAAACTTTTCGCCATATCACGAATGAGTAATTGTTCTTCGGTAAATTGCATTATTATTTCCTTTACCCTGCTTTAGCTTGTTGTTTAGCAATTTCTTGATTACGCAATAAAAAGCGCTGAATTTTGCCACTTGGAGTTTTAGGTAATTCACTCACAAATTCAACTAATCGTGGGTAAGCATGTGCAGAAAGTCGTCTTTTAACAAACTGGCTGAGTTCTTCAGCAAGCGCATCTGAAGGTTGTACGCCCGCAGCTAAAATTACAAAAGCCTTAACGACTTCAGTACGATCTGGATCAGGCACGCCTATTACTGCGGCTTCAATCACAGCATCATGTTCAAGCAGTGCGCTTTCTACGTCAAAAGGCCCAATACGATAGCCTGATGTGGTGATTACATCATCGCTACGGCCGACAAAACTCATACTGCCATCGGCATGAAGTTCGGCAGTATCACCCGTTAAGTAGTAATGACCGACGAAAGGCGATTTTCGGCTTTCTTTATAGCCACCAAACCACATCATTGGAGACTGGCTAATATCGACTGCTAAAATT
The DNA here is from genome assembly GCF_000582255.1 of Acinetobacter sp. 1566109. Classification (NCBI taxonomy): domain Bacteria; kingdom Pseudomonadati; phylum Pseudomonadota; class Gammaproteobacteria; order Moraxellales; family Moraxellaceae; genus Acinetobacter; species Acinetobacter sp. 1566109. Next base: position 25,690 of record NZ_JEYB01000021.1, read on the forward strand.
CCCGGTGTGTCTGGCGGAAGTTCTTCACCTTGTTCATTAACAATCGCAACACGATAACCCGGACTTGGGAAACCTGCTGAGCCAGCATGAATTTCATGTTTTAAACCATGATGATTACACACCACCATGCCGACTTCGGTTTGTCCGTAATGGTCATAAATTGGAGCATCAAGGACTTGTTTAAACCAACGAATCACTTCCGGGTTGAGCGGTTCACCTGCACTACTCACCACACGAAATTGGCCTTTTAATGGTGCCATTTGTGCCGGATCTGCTGCCATCATCATACGGTAAGCTGTTGGTGCACCTGCCAAGTTGTTAACTTTATAATCTTTCACAATTTGGCATAGGCTATCTGTACTAAAACCACCTTCATAGAACAAAGTGGCATGGCCTAAAAATAACGGTCCAGTAATCGCATAGTACAAACCATACGCCCACCCCGGGTCGGCAATATTCCAGAATGAATCTTCTTCGGTTAAACCAATGGCATCTTGCATATATCGTCCAAAAGCAATCAGTGCTTTTAATGGCACTTCCAAGGGTTTAGCAGGCCCTGTTGTGCCTGAAGTAAACATGAGCAAGAAAGGATCTTGAATGTTACGCATTACCAGATCACATTGATCGGACTGCTGTTTCACTTCATTCCAAAAATTAAAATCCCCTGCTTTAAGCGCAGTACCTTGAGCATCGGCCACCGTCATAATTGCAGGACACTTTTCAATTTCGTCGAGCTTGCTACGGTTACCCATATCGGTCACCACCAACTTGCTTTGTGCAAGCTGAATACGGTGCTCAATCGCTTTTGGGCCAAAGGCAGTAAATAAAGGCTGGTACACAGCACCAATTCGCCAAGCCGCCAAAATGGTTACAATCAGTTCAGGTGTTCTTGGCAATAAGCCTGAAATACGGTCGCCTGCTTTTACACCTTGAGCTTTTAAAAAGTTAGCAAATTGACTCGACCACTCTTTTAGCTCACGGAAGGTATATTGCTCTTTGCGACCGTCTTTTCCTTGCCAGTACAGCGCGATCTTGTCGCCATCTGCATGTCGATCACAGCATTCATAACAAGCGTTCAGTGCATCGAGTGAACCTGACAACATCTGTTTAGCAGTGCTTTCCAAATCGAAAGCCTGTACAGCATTTTGATAATCCATCATATCTTTTCCCTCAGTCCGGATTTGTTGTTATTCACGACAGGGTTTGATTTATTGGTTTAAAGCCATCCTTTGGCTTTACCGTTATGCCTCTTGTGGCAGGTATTGCTGAATAATGCTCGAAAAGTCGAGATTGGCATTACCACGCATGCACATTTGCTGATAAAGCTGTTGCACCATGCCACCTAATACAACAGGCTGTTTGACTTGGCCTGCAGCTTCTACAGCGAGTCCTAAATCTTTTAGCATTAGCTGAGTTGCAAAACCGTCTTGGTAACCTCGAGATGCGGGCGCATTTTCATTAATATGCGGCCATGGGTTACATACATCCGAACTCCAGCAACGACCGCTTGAGGTGTTAATTACCCCTGCCAATGCTTGTGGGTCGATGCCTAGCTTCACACCGAGTGCCATGCCTTCGGCTACTGCAGCCATTGAAATACCTAAAATCAGGTTATTGCAGATTTTGGCAATTTGACCTGCGCCGACATCACCACAATGCACAATATTTTTACCCATGTGGCTGAGCACAGGTTTTACTTCGTTAAAGGTTTGCTCATCGGCACCCACCATAAAGGTTAAGGTTCCTGCTTGAGCACCAATGGTCCCGCCAGAAACTGGTGCATCACAAATTTTAATATTTTTGCTATGTGCAACAGCAGCAATGTCCTTAATAGTTTGCGGGTCAATGGTGCTGCTATCAATGCATAAGCTACCTGCTTTTAGCACTTCCAAGACACCATTTTCACCCAAGTAAACCTCTTTAACATGCTTTGCGGCAGGCAACATGGTAATGACCACATCTGCTTGTTTAGCTGCATTCTGGGGGCTATCGCAGACTATGCCACCTGCCTCGGCGAAGTGCTGTATAGCAACTTCACTGAGGTCGTAACCATAAACTTTGAGTCCGGCTTTTAATAGGTTTTGGGCCATTCTGCCGCCCATATTCCCTAGACCGATAAAGGCGATATTCATCCGTGATCCCCTTAACGTAAACTAATGGTTGTATTTACACCGCCAACTTCATGGCTATCTTCAAACCAGCGACTGGTAATAGTTTTGGTTTGGGTATAAAACTGGACAGCCTGTTTGCCGTATGGTCCCAAGTCGCCAAGTTTTGAGCCTCTTGAGCCGGTAAAACTAAAGAACGGAACAGGTACAGGAATTGGAATGTTGATACCGACTTGGCCAATATCAATGAGGTTTTGGAAAGTACGTGCAATAGCACCACTTTGTGTGAATAGGCCTACACCGTTACCAAATGGATTGGCATTGATAAGAGCTATTGCTTCATCGAGTGTATCAACACAAATAATTGAAAGTACTGGACCAAAGATTTCTTCTTTATAAATACGCATATCGGTATTTACGCCACTAAAAATCGTAGCACCCACAAAGTTACCTGACTCATAACCTTGTACTTGAACATTGCGACCATCGAGTAGAAGTTCTGCCCCTTGCTCAACACCGCTATTAATCAAGTCAATTACACGCGCTTTGGCACGTTTTGAAATCACTGGACCAATGTCAGTATTTGGTTCATGACCTGCATTTACTTTTAGAGTTTTCGCTTTTTCAACTAACTCTTGAATCCACTGTTTACTGTCGCCAACCATCACTGCAACCGACAATGCCATACAACGTTGCCCAGCAGCACCAAACGCCGCGCCCACTAAGGCATTTAGCGTTTGTTCTTTATTGGCATCTGGCATAACAACCACATGGTTTTTTGCGCCCATCATGGCTTGCACACGTTTACCATGTTGCCCTGCAAGGTTATAAACATGTGTTCCAACCGCAGTTGAACCTACAAATGAAATCGCTTTAATGTCTTTATGGGTACACAAACGGTCAACCACTTCTTTGCCACCATGCACAACGTTCAGCACACCTGCTGGAATACCTGCTTGAATCGCAAGCTCAACCAGCATCATAGTTGATAACGGATCTTGTTCTGATGGTTTTAAAACGAAAGTGTTGCCACACACAATTGCCATTGGGAACATCCAAAGAGGAATCATGGCAGGGAAATTAAACGGCGTAATACCCGCACAAACACCCAAAGGTTGTTGCAAGGTATACGTATCTACACCACGTGCTACACCTTCAACATATTCACCCATTTGCAAAGTACCAACTGAACAGGCATGTTCAACCACTTCTAGACCACGTTGAATATCGCCTTCGGCATCTGCCAAGGTTTTACCTTGTTCAGCCGTCAATACTTGTGCTATTTCTTTCATGTTGGCACGAATCAAGTCTTGTAGCTTAAGCATGATGCGCATACGCGCCTGAATTGGAGTCTGGCGCCACGAAGCAAAAGCATCTTGTGCAGCTTGAATAGCAGCGTCGACTTCTTCAACCGTTGCAAAAGGCACGCGGCCAATCACTTCCTGAGTTGCAGGGTTAATAATGTCTTGCCATTCTTGGGTTTTAGATTCGATAAACTGTCCGTTAATAAGTAATTTAGCGGTGTCCAATTCGATTTTCTGGATTGTGTTCATAACCTCTCCGTAGGTCATATTTTTATTGTGTTCAGTTATTAGAAAATACTTTTCTATGTATTTTCTTTATTCAGGTTTTATTTGAGACTAACAAAGAAATCTTTGACCACCAACGCAAATTCATGCACGATTGTTGTGCAAATATGCACAGGGACAATAACAAAAATGAAAGTGGATTGGGATCATCTACAGTTTTTTCTGGTTTTAGCACGCACTAAAACTCTAACCAATGCTGCACGTATTATTGGTGTCGAGCACAGTACGGTAGCTAGACGGATTCAGGCTCTAGAACTTGCTTTAGGTACGACGCTATTTAAGCGTGAAGCAACGGGCTATGAGTTAACTCTCGAAGGGATGGCACTTGTCCCTCGAGTTGAGCAAATGGAACAAGCTTTCTTACAAATTGAAAAACCGCATCAACCTTTACAAGGACGTGTGCGAATTGGCACACCTGAGGGCTTTGGAACTGCATTTTTAGCCCGCTTACTGGCTGAGTTCTCTATTCAGTATCCACTGCTTACCATCGATCTAATACCCGTGCCAAAAATGATTAAGCTTTCGCATCGTGAAGCAGATATTGTGGTATCCATTGAACGCCCAACCTCGGGCCCTTATATCATTACGCGCTTATCAGACTACTGCTTAAAAATTTATGGCAGCCAGAGCTATCTAGCACAAAATCCACCAATTCGTGGTTTAGAAGATTTAACCCAGCATCGCTTTGTAAATTATATTGATGATCTGGTGTATAGCCCAGAGCTGTATTGTCTAGAGCGTTTACCTTTAAAGCTGAATGCTAACTTTCGCAGTAGCAGCATTTTAGCCCAACAAATTGCGGTCAGTGCAGGCGCAGGGCTTGCAATTTTGCCGAAGTTTTTAGCAGATGACAAACCTGAGCTCGAAGAGGTATTAGAGCAACAAGTTCGTTTTACCCATACCTTCTGGATGCTGACCTTCGTTGATTTACAGCATGAGCCGCGCATTAAACTGGTCTGGGATTACTTACGTAAACAAGCTGATAAATATCAACATTTGCTGGTCGATTAATCTTTTAATAAAAAAGCCAATCAATGATGATTGGCTTTTTGGTAAATCGAGAAAGGATAATTAAAAGATTTCTCGGCCTAATTTTTTCATGCGCGGCTTATAGAATGCATAGTAAGTCACACCTAAAACCACCACCCATACTGGACTGACGTAGAGCGCTTTTAATGTATCTGGCTCTAATGCCAAAATCACTAAAGTAAACAAGAAAAAGGCAATAACCGCATACGCCATTAATACGCCGCCCGGCATTTTAAAGGTTGATGCAGCGTGAAGTTCAGGACGAGTTTTACGATAACGTAAATAGCACGCCATGATCAAAATCCACACGCTAATGAACAAGATTACACAGAGTGAACTTGCCAGAGTAAATGCTTCCATTGTGTTTGGAACAAAGTACTGAAGCACTGCCCCACCCATAATGAAAATACATGAGAAGATTAAACCATTTGAAGGTACGGCACGTTTCGATAAACGTCCTAATATACCCGGCGCTTGACCATCTTTTGATAAGCCGAACAACATACGGCTTGTTGAAAACACACCGCTGTTCATTGAAGACATGACCGACGATAGAACAACCAAGTTCATAATAATTGCAGAAATAGGAATACCTGCATTTAAGAACAACTCAACAAACGGGCTTTTATCGGCACGAATATGATCCCAAGGTGTTACAGACATCACCACAAAAAGTGCTAACACATAAAACAGGATAATACGTACCGGAATCGCGTTAATTGCTTTTGGTAGGTTCTTTTCTGGATCTTTCGTTTCAGCAGCAGTTGTACCAATCAGCTCAACACCAATAAAGGCAAATACGGCGATCTGGAAACCTGCCAAAAACCCGCTCACACCTTTTGGAAATATACCACCATGTGACCAGACGTTACTGATGCTTACCACGTCACCATGAGGAGCTTGGAAGTGGGTTAAAATCATGTAGCCGCCCACACCAATCAAACCGATAATGGCTAAAATCTTAATAAGCGCAAACCAGAACTCAACCTCACCAAACAACTTCACTGTAAGAAGGTTAAGGCTTAAGACGAATAGTACACAGCCCGCACTAATCATCGCTTGTTGCATGGGTGAAAAACTGGCGCCTTCGGGTAACCAGAAACTTAAATAGTTAATAACCGCAGAAAGATCGGCAATACCGACCAATACCCAGCCTAACCAATAGGTCCAACCTATATAGTAGCCAGCCCACGGACCAATCAAGTCATACGCCATGTCGACAAATGACTTGTAATGTAAATTAGCAAGTAGTAATTCACCCAATGCGCGCATAAGGAAGAAGAACATTCCACCAATTAACATGTAGATTACAAGAATTGAAGGTCCTGCGAGAGAGATGGTTTTGCCCGAGCCCATAAATAGACCGGTACCAATTGCGCCGCCAATTGCAATGAGCTGTAAGTGGCGATTACTTAATTTCCGTTGTAAATGATCAGGGGAGCCTGCCTCATCTGAATGATGAACCATTGTCATATTAGAAGTCCTTTTTATATTTTGCTTAATTTAAATCAGCAACCTATAGGGAGAAAACGAACCGTATATCGTGGGTTGCTGAGTCTATACCTCAGGACAAGATGTTCAAGTATATTTTTTCCTTAATTGATCTATCTTTTGTCCCTATTTTTTAAGTTGCATTATTTATGTACTGCCTTCACGGCAATTTTAATTATCCAATCTCGATTCACCAGATTAGCCGGAGTTTAGCATGTGATAATGCTAGATGTCGCTTTACTCCCCCCCTCAAAACTGTGCTATTGATTCAAAAATAAACAATATTATTCCGATAAAAAAACTGATGAAAATAAAAAAAGCCAATCATGATTGATTGGCTTTTTAATAAAACTTAATGATCGTTAACGAGTTCACGTCCTAGCTTTTTCATGCGTGGTTTATACAACACATGATAGGTAACACCTAAAATAACTAACCATACCGGACTGACATATAAAGCTTTCAAAGTATCTGGCTCTAATGCCAATATGACTAAAGTAAAAAGCATAAATGCCAAAACAACATAACTCATCAAAATGCCACCCGGCATTTTAAATGTCGATTTTTCATGTAATTCAGGACGTAATTTACGATAGCGTAAATAGCACACCATAATAAGACTCCAAACACTAATGAATAGAATCACACAAAGTGAACTTGCCAACGTAAATGCCTCCATGGTGTTTGGAACAAAGTACTGAAGCACTGCCCCACCCATAATGAAAGTACAAGAGAAAATCAAACCATTTGACGGCACTGCACGTTTTGATAAACGACCAAAAGCACCCGGTGCCTGACCATCTTTTGATAAACCGAACAACATACGACTGGTTGAAAACACGCCGCTGTTCATTGAAGACATGACTGAAGACAGCACCACCAAGTTCATGATGATGGCAGAAACTGGGATACCCGCATTTAAGAATAACTCAACAAAGGGGCTTTTATCGGCACGAATGTGGTCCCATGGGGTTACTGACATCACAATAAATAGTGCTAGCACGTAGAAGAGGATAATACGTACCGGAATCGCGTTAATTGCTTTTGGTAAGTTCTTCTGCGGGTCTTTGGTTTCAGCAGCTGTCGTACCAACCAACTCAACACCGACAAAAGCAAAAACGGCAATCTGGAATCCTGCCAAAAAGCCTTCTGTACCTTTCGGAAATAAACCGCCATGTGACCAGACATTACTAATGCTGGCAACAGCGCCTTGCGGAGCTTGGAAATGGCTGAAAATCATATAGCCACCTACCCCGATCAGGCCAATAATTGCCAGAATCTTAATAAGGGCAAACCAAAACTCAATTTCACCAAATAGACGTACTGTAAGGAGGTTAAGACCCATCACAAACAATACACAGCCAGCACTAATCATAGCCTGCTGTATTGGAGAGAAACTTGCACCATCTGGCAACCAGAAACTCAAATAGTTAATGACTGCTGAAAGGTCCGCAATACCGACTAGCACCCAACCTAACCAATAGGTCCAACCCAAATAGTAACCGGCCCAAGGACCAATCAGGTCATGAGCCATATCAACAAAAGATTTGTAATGCAGATTTGCAAGGAGTAGTTCACCCATTGCACGCATTAAGAAAAAGAACATACCTCCAATAATCATATAAATAAAGAGAATTGAAGGACCTGCGAGGGAGATGGTTTTACCTGAGCCCATAAATAGGCCAGTTCCAATTGCACCGCCAATAGCAATCAGTTGTAAATGACGGTTAGACAGTTTTCGTTGCAGATGATCAGGAGAATTTTCCGTATCTGAATGACGAGCCGTTGTCATATTAAAATTCCTTTTTGAATTCCTTTGTTAAGATCAGCAACCTATGGCGAAAATTGAACCGTATGCCATAGGTCACTGAATCTGTTCACCAAAAAATGACTGGATAAACCGTATCTATCTTCCTTCTGTTAGATACATCATCATTTTTGGAGTAAAAACGAATTACTTTTGTGCTGCCGTCACGGCAATTTCAATGAGCCAATCCGGATTGACCAAATCGGCCTGAATTGTGGCACGCGATGGAGCAACACACCCTTTTAACCAGTCAACCCAAATTGCATTTACGGTTGAAAAGTCAGAAAGATTTTTCAAATAGAGCTGCGCAGAAAGCAAGCGAGATTTATCGGTATTGGCTAATGCCAAAAGTTCATCAATCGTGGCAAGAATTTCACGAGTTTGGCCTGCCACGTCTTGCTCGGTATTTTTAGGCACCTGACCTGACAGATAAACCACTTTGTTAAAAACAGTCACGGCGCTCATGACTTCGTTGGTGTTGATCTTTTGTATATCTGAATTAGACATTCGGATTTCCTTATACCTGATTAATAAATTGAACACGGGCGGTGACAGCACACATCAGTTCATAACCCACCGTACCGGATGAAACTGCGACATCATCTATAGGTAAAATGACGCCTGTACTTGATTGCCCCCAGAGCACCACTTCACTGCCGACTTGGGCACTCTCAATACCCGTTAAATCGACTGCCAACATATCCATACTGACGCGGCCAACTGTACGCGTGCGTACTGAGTCCACTAAAACTGGAGTCCCTGTTGGCGAAATACGTTGATAACCATCGGCATAGCCGCAAGCCACAATCCCAATCGTCATGGGTTGCTCTGCGACAAAGTTTGAGCCATAACCTACGCTTTCATTCGGCTCTAAATGCTGAACGGAAATAATTTCACTGCGTAAGCTCATGGTCGGCTGCAAGCCCCAATCTGCAATACTATGCGTTGGGTAATCTGGCGAGCTGCCATAGAGCATGATGCCACTGCGGGCATAATCTGATTTGAGCTGGTCTTGATAACGCAAAATTGCTGCACTATTGCTTACCGATCTTTCACCCGGTAAATCTTTTACAATTTCTTCAAAGGCAGTAATTTGATAATCAATACCCTGCTGACCGAAACGCTCACCATCTGCATCTGAAAAATGCGTCATGTGCGTAATCTTGGACACATTTGCCAAGTTATTTAAACGTTCCCAAGCTTGAACATAGTGTTGTGGTTTAAAACCAAGACGGTTCATACCACTGTTCATTTTCAAGAAAATATCAAATTGAGCCGGATAAGGATGCTTTTCTACCCACTCGATTTGCGCTTCACTATGAACGGTGAAACTAAGCTGATACTACACACAATCAAATAAATCTTGAGGAGAGAAAACTCCTTCGAGCAATAAAATTGGACCTGTCCAACCTAGAGCACGAATTCGTTTTGCTTCATCAAGATCAAGTAAGGCAAAGCCATCTGCTGCTTTAAATGCTTCATAAACACGTTCAATTCCGTGTCCATAAGCATTGGCTTTTACAACGGCAAAGACCTTACTGTTTGGCATAGCCTTGCGCACCACCGCCAAGTTATTTTGTAAAGCTTGACGGTGGATCACTGCGGTAATAGGACGAGGCATGATTTACTTTCCTAACGTCCGTTAAGCTGCGTGCGCGTGTGAATAACGCTGAATTGAAAGGCCATCGGTACTGATATCCGTCTTATGATTCAATACGATGTCACTGATTAATTTTCCTGAACCACACGCCATGGTCCAACCTAAAGTACCGTGACCTGTATTCAAGAACAGATTTTTAAAGCGAGTCGCACCAATAATTGGAGTACTGTCTGGTGTCATTGGGCGTAAACCTGTCCAGAAAGACGCCTGTGCCATATCGCCGCCCGGGAACAAGTCTTGAGTCACCATTTGCAAGGTTGCACGGCGGTCTTCGTTTAGACCCAAATTGAAACCGCTTAACTCTGCCATTCCACCTACACGAATACGTTGGTCAAAACGAGTAATCGCGATTTTATAGGTTTCATCAAGCACTGTAGATTGCGGAGCAAAAGCTGGGTCAACAATAGGAATCGTCAACGAGTAACCTTTTACAGGATATACAGGTAACTGTAGATCAAGTGGTTTCAAGAAATCACGTGAATAGCTACCAAACGCTAGGACATAACGATCTGCTGTTAAAACTTTACCATTAACTTGAACGCCCTTAATTTGGTCGCCTTCAACAATCAATTTTTCTACGTTCTGATTAAACTGGAAGTTAACACCCAACTCTTTAGCAATTTGAGCTAAGGCATTGGTAAATAAATAACAGTCACCCGTTTCATCATTTGGTAAGTGTAAACCACCAACGAGTTTATCTTGTGCATTTGCTAAAGCTGGTTCTACACGACCAAGCTCGTTACCATTTAATAACTCGTAGCTTACGCCGCATTCTTCAAGCACACTAATGTCGCGTTGAACCGCTTCCATTTGTGCTTCTTTACGGAATAGCTGCAACGTACCTTTAGCGCGGTTTTCGTAGTGAATACCCGTGTCTTTTCTGAGTTCACGTAAGCAGTCACGGCTGTATTCAGCCACACGCATCATACGTTCTTTGTTGACAGCATAACTTTGTGGATTACAGTTTTTCAGCATTTGCGCCATCCACTGTAATTGCCACATGCTGCCATCTAAATTAATCGCAAGCGGTGCATGGTGTTGGAACATCCATTTCACAGCTTTAAAAGGAATTCCTGGTGCTGCCCAAGGGGTCGAATACCCAGGCGAAATTTGGCCTGCATTACCAAAGCTAGTTTCTTCAGCAGGACCTGACTGGCGATCGAGAACAGTAACCTCAGCTCCTTGACGAGCTAAATAATAGGCACTTGCCACTCCAATAACGCCGCTACCTAAAACAATTACGCGCATTTCCATTCCCTCACGCACACCAGTTTATTTCACTAGTATATTTCTGCTTCAATAGTTTATTTCACTGTTTTTCAGGCTATAATCTAGGTAATTTTATGTTTTTCTCGCGAGAATGTTAAAAAAAGAGGAAATATCTATGCGCCCGTTAGATCGTATAGATCGCATGATTCTGGACATTTTGCAGCGTGAAGGACGAATTGCGATTAGTGAATTGGCATCGAGAGTCAACCTCTCTACCACCCCCTGTTCAGAGCGTGTAAAACGCCTTGAACGCGATGGCATTATCATGGGTTATTACGCCCGGCTAAACCCCGCCTACGTAGACCGCAATCTGCTGGTCTTTTTAGAAATTAAGTTATCTGCCAAATCTGGTGACGTTTTTGATCAGGTGGCTAGAGATTTAGTTGAGATTCCTGAAGTGCTTGAATGCCACCTCATTTCAGGTGAATTTGACTACCTTGTAAAAGCGCGTTTAAAAGAAATGAGTGCATACCGCCGCTTATTAGGAGATCTATTAAAGAAACTCCCCGCTTCTGCATCTTCACACAGTTATGTGGTCATGGAAGAAGTGAAAGAAACCCTATATTTAGATGTAAGTAAGTAAAGCGAGCATTCTTGAACTCGCTTTACTTACCTTTTGAAAATTAGAAATATTTTAAAATCGAAATATGCTTGTTTTGATGCTTGAACTTCGAGAACCACTTAACCGCTGGATAGAGTGCAAAAGACAGTACAATCGTGATTAGCCACAGCATCCATACATGGCCGACCGACAAATAACCCCCATAGTTTGCTCCTCACATACTTAGCGCAAACACATACATCAGTTTCAGCACATATAAATGCAGTAAATAAAAGAACATCGGCACCGAGCCAAACACGACCAATGGTTTTAGAAATGAGTATTGCTGCATACGTTCAAAAGCGGTCAGTACAATTAGTCCGATCCCAACATTTAGCAAAATAAACAATAAAGACGGCGGATACTTGGTGAGGTTAAAAAAGCTCATGAGGCTTAGTTGTAATGACTCAAAATGCTGCCACGGCTGGTCACCATAAACATTGATCAAACGTAGTAAAACAAACAACCCAATACTTGCGAAACCTAGACTAAGTAAAGCGAGGCCTCTTTGCTTTGCTGTATATTTTGAACTAAACAACTGGCCTAATACATAGCCCAATAAAATTACCCCAATCCAAGGTAAAACCGGATAGCTTGTACGAAGCTTAATGCCCGCAAACTCAAGCCAGCCACGTTCGTGTAAAACGAACCATATATTTTGTAGGATGTCTTGTGAGAAGTGCATAGAATCTAATAAGTTGTGTCCAAAAATAATCACCAACGCTACACCAGCAAGGACTGGCAAAGGCAAACCGACACAGCAAGCCAAGACCACCATGCTAATACCAATCGTCCAAATCACCTGTAAATAAATGACTTCGGGTGGAAAAGTCGCTGTCCATGCAAAATTCACAAGGGTAAGCTCTAATACAATTAAAAATAAGCCGCGCTTTAATAAAAAAGCACGTGTTTGCTGTAAATCTTGTTTTTTTGATTGAAATAAAAATGCAGAAATACCGGTTAAAAGTACAAAAACCGGAGCGCAAATATGTGCCAATAATCGACTGCCAAATAATGCTGGTTCTGTTACTGTTACGTCCATTGGATCGGTAACCTGTTTATGTAAATAGAAAGTTTCTCTTACATGGTCGAGCAACATAATGAGGATAACCAAACCACGCAATGCATCAATCGACTGTAAACGTTCAATATTTTTTTCTATAGGCATAGCGGTAATCAATAAAATAATGTAACGTTATACTATTACATTATAGTTCTTTTGTCTTTTATGGCTGATTATTTATGCAACACAAATTAGGATTGTTGTCTTCGTTGGGTCTATCATTTATATCGACATTCACTTGGGCAGAAGAAACGTCAACGGTACTTGAGACCATACGCGTTCAGGCTGAAAGTACCCAAGAAGGTGTGAGCCAAAATAGCTCGGCGACTAAATTTTCTCACGATGTTTTAGATGTCCCTTTTAACCGTGCTTATGTTTCAAAACAAATGATGGAACAACAAGACGTTCAACGGATTGATGACGCATTAAGCTTGGTGAGTGGGGTTTTTCATCAAAATAGTTTTGGTGGCGGCTTTTGGGATAACTACTCTTTCCGTGGTTTTAGTACTGATCCCAATTTAGGTGCCTCTATGATCCGTAACGGTTTGAGTGTCAACCGAGGGATTAGCGCTCCAAAAGATGCCGTAAATATTGAATCTTTAGAGTTTTTAAAAGGGCCTATGGCTGCGCTATATGGTCGCGGCGAAACAGGAGGTTTGCTTAACCTCAACAGTAAAAAACCCCAGTGGGAAAGCGAAAGTGAACTTAACCTACGTGCCAATACCCAAGAACAATATCGAATTAGTCTGGAACACACGGCGCCTATAAACGATGAACTGGCTTATCGTGTAGCAGTGGCTCACGAAGATAATCAAAGCTTTCGTGATCATGTCAGCAGTGAACGCTGGTTCTTTTCACCACAGCTCACATGGAAAATTTCAGACCAAACGCAACTCGACTTCGACAGTGAATTTACAGAGCATAAAGGAACCTTTGACCGTGGTGTAAGCACAGTCAATCATCAGTTTGTGATGGACCCGAAAACCTTTACAGGTGAACCTGACGATGGCGATTTGAAAATAAAAGATTACTTTTACCAATTACGTCTGAGTCACGAATTTAACCCTGACTGGAAGCTAAATAGTGCGGTTAGCTATAAAGACGCTAAAATGGTCGGCTTTGCAACCGAACCTCGTCGTATACAAGCCGATGGACGTACTTTAGAGCGTCAACGTCGCTATCGTGATTATACAAGCGAAGATGTGCTGGCTCAGACAGAGTTACTTGGCAAGCTTGATACGTCTTGGGCTCGCCATGAAATTTTACTTTCAACCGAACTTGGTCAACTCGACTACAAACAAAACCAGCTTCGTCGTAATCACAGCACAAGCTCACCAAACACAATTGATATTTACCAACCTGAATATGGCAAATATTTACCAAACCTAGCACCATTTACCAATACAAAGGAACAGCAGCGTTACTTTGCGCTTAATGTACAAGATCAGATCTTTTTTAATGACGAGTGGAGTGTGCTATTTGGCAACCGTTTTGATCAGGTCGAACAAGACTTTAAAAATCACCTGAGTCAGACTGAAAGCAACCAGACGCTTCACCAGAATAGTCCACGTTTCGGAGTAAATTTTAAAGCCTCTGACCAGTGGGCATTTTATACAAACTATGGCCGCTCATTTGCCATGAATAGTGGTATGAACCGAAGTGGTCAGACTTTTGCTCCTGAAAAAGGCGAAAGCTATGAGGTCGGCACCAAATATAAAGTGAATGACCAAAGTGTGCTGAGTCTCGCTCTGTTTAAAATGAAAAAACGAAATGTACTCACAACAGACCCAATCGACAGTAACTTTCAAACCGCAGCAGGCGAAGTGAGCAGTAAAGGAATTGAGTTTGATTTAAATAGCCAAATCACTGACCGCTGGTTTGTCAATGCCAACTACAGTTATACTGATGCTCAAATTGAAAAAGACCAAGACTTGGCAAAAGGTGCACGTCTAAGTAATGTTCCAAAACACCAAGGTGCTGTAAGTACCAATTATGAGTTTCTACAAGAAGGCTCAACAAAAGCAGGTGTAGGTGCCAACCTTACCTATGTGGGTGAACGCAGTGGACATAACCTTGATAATGGCTTTAATTTACCAAGCTATACCCTCGTAAACTTAAATGCTTACTATGCTCCATCTGACCGCTTACGCTATCAACTGAACGTAAACAACCTATTTGATAAAACCTACTATGTCTCAAGCTATAGCGATTTATGGGTTCAGCCGGGTGAACCATTGAATGCTTCAATTTCGGCACAGTGGAAGTTTTAATTTATCTATAAAATAAAAAAGCCCGAATTATTTTCGGGCTTTTTTATTAGAACATGCCATTTTCATTTACAAGCTGTTCGGGCTGTATTTGCCCGATATCCCAAAGCTCCGCAATTTTTCCATTTTCAAAACGGCAAATATGAACCACAGCCAAAATGGTGGCTTTGTCATTCATTTGCATTTCAAGTTTCGAATGCACGGCGACCAAAGTCCCATCTTCAATGACATGTTGAACATTAAAGACTTTATTGGGATTTTCAGCCGCGCTTTCACGCATCCCTTCCTTCAAAGAAGTCGCATCACCCGCATAATAAGGATTGTGATGCTTGAAATTAGGCGCAGTGTAATTGCTATAGGCTTCATCGACTTCGCCTGCTGCGGCAAGTTCTAGAAACCGTACCGCAATTTGTTTCTGAGATAAGCTCATGATTATCTCCTACTATTTTAGACCTTACTGTAACAGGTCATCTTCCTCACTCTCTTCTTCGAAGACATAGGCCATGCAGCCCCAACCATCATATTCACCCTGAAATTTTTCAGCGATGCTGGCAAACCATTGTTCCAAGTCAACAATATCTGAATACTCAGGTTCCATATTAACAAAGATGGTAATTACCCATTCATTCGGCTCAACAGAGTCATCTTGGAAAAGAGAAACTTTTTGTTCTTGGTAAAGTAAATAAAGTGCACATTGCTCTGCATTTTTTTGATCATGAAAAGCAATTGAAAATTCAATTTCATGCAGCTCTGTTAAGTCATCCCCATCTTCAACCATTTGCCAAAGTACATTGCCGTTATCGTCATCGGGAAATTGTTCGTAGTCGCGATCCATTAGATTGTCCTTGTTGTTGCTCTAATTTGTATTATTCGACATCAAGAATAACCGACTTTTATTGCAGTTTGGATATGTATTCAGTTGCGAATTGCATCAAATTTTAATTTTTTAAAAAGGCACTTGCGACTCAATCACGACATCGGTTCCTTTCAATGGATGTTGAAAAGCCAAATACGCAGCATGTAAGGCCATACGGCTTAAATGAAAACGTTTAGGTTCAGGGTGATACAGCTTGTCGCCCATAATCGGATGGCCAATGTGCATCATGTGTACACGTAGCTGATGTGAACGCCCTGTGACTGGTTCAAGTAACACCCGAGTTTGATCAGTGTTTTCATCATAGGTGAGAGGTTGAAATAAGGTTTTGGCATGTTTGCCTAATTCAAAATGTACAATTTGTCTTGGGCGATTTTCCCAGTCGGTAATGAGTGGAACTTCAACACTACCCTCTTGTGCGACTTGGCCTTGCACCAAAGCAATATAATGCTTTTTGACTGTTCTGGCCTGGAACATTTTACTTACCGCGACTTCTGCATCACGGTGCTTGGCAAACATAAGTAAACCCGAGGTTGCCATATCTAAACGATGCGTCACTTTAGCCAAAGGGAACTTTTCCAGCACCCTTAAATAAGCACTGTCATGATGCTCAGGTAACCGGCCCATGACCGACAACAAACCCGCGGGTTTATCAACCACAATCAAATCGTCATCTTCAAATAGAATGGAAAGCGGATCTTGTGGTGGAGCGTAAACAAAGTTGTCGTTTAAAGGCATGGTCGTAGAAACAGCAATGGAGCATGGCGGCAAATCATAAAGAAATTTCAGACCTACCGCAAAACAATCTATAAGCTATCATCATGTTCCACGTGAAACTCGAAAAATCTTTATCGCTTTTTATTCATTTCAGCTAAAAGATCGAGCTGAATTTCTTGAATATGTGCAAGCCTTTCCCACTGATGCGATAAAAGATGATCCATTTTTTCATGCAAATGGCGAATCTCAAGCTCAGCTTTTAAATTAATTTGATAGTCATGTTGAGAGCGCAAACGGTCTTTGGCTTCTTGACGATTTTGACTCATCATAATAATAGGTGCCTGAATTGCGGCTAAACATGACAGCACTAAATTCAGCAAAATAAAAGGATAAGGGTCAACGGGACGGACCACCATCACAACCGTATTTAAGACAATCCACCCAGTTAAAAATAAAGCAAAACAAATGAGAAAAGCCCAGCTACCACCAAATGACGCGATTTTATCTGCTAATTTTTCTCCAAACGTCCACTTTTGATCAAAATCTGACTCTGTATTTCGGCTAATTAATTCATGGCGTTGCATACTGCCAATCACTTCATTTTCTAAATTAGAGAGTTCGCCCTTTTCGGAGCGTAATAATGATTGCACGTATTTAATTCGATAATCTGCCAGATCGGCTCGACAAATAAAGCTTGAGTAATTCCAATCTGGATGATCTTGGATAATTTCATCGCTAATCACATTTCGAATGACTTCACCCGAAACCAGATCTTTTAACGGGAAATTCTTTCCGCATACGGCGCATTGGCGACACTGGTTTTTATTCTCCATCTTATTCAGCTCGCAATTATAATAATAAGGATATTATATAAATGATTTCAGGCGACAACATCGTAAATAAAAATAATGCTTTAACCCAATATTTGTAAAGTTGCTGGCACTATTTTTCGATGTGCAGGAATCACCGGAACCATGTAGAGTCTTCCAAGCCAATTTTTAATATGCACCACTGTGGTTACCGTCAGTACTTGAGTCTTTTCATTCTTATAAATAGATAAAGTCACATTTAAATGCTTGTCATCATCTCCCATAACTAACTCATTTTCGGTACGTTGCCGTAAGGTGAAAATTCCAATTCGGTCGCCTGTGACATACTCATTTTCTTTTTTATTCGAATCAATTTGCTTAAAACTTCCTAAGTCTTTAAGCCCAATCTTTGAAGTAATTTTATTACGCACATTCATGCTCCACTCTACCCACTCTGGAGTGTGATGGAACAGTTTAATAAGTTGCCCAAATACATTCAGGTCGGGTTGACCAAGCACAATACTCCACGAGTCGTGGAAGTAGGCATTGTTCAATTGAGATGAGATTTGACTGTCGCTAGGTAAAGCAGAAAGATAAGGCTTATTCATAAATTATATTCTTGTAAAGTATAGTTTTTATTATAGAGAATTTTTTAGGGTGTCAAGGGAAAACATCTATGGTTTACTTCAACAATCATAACTTTGTAAGTTATAACCTTGTGCCTATAAACTTTTGATCTATAGCGTCCTAAGCCGAATCGAGACCTTTTGGGTGAGTACACACTAACGTTATACGTTTTGGTGCATGCTACTCTTTTCGATCCCTATCACACCCTTGAGATATAGTTTAGCCAGCACCCTGCGGGATTGTTTTTCTAAGAAAAGCGAATTTTTAATATTTTTGGGAATTTTTACGCCATTAGACAAATTTAAAAGAATTTATTCCCATTTACCTATAATTAGTTATATTTAAATTTCACTTTACTTCTATTTTTCGGTTTATTTTACCAATTAAATCACTCTATGATCCTATTAGAAAATAGATAGTAAACATTTCTTCAATTCGGAAAACACTACTCTAGGTTTTTTATAAATTTGAAATTTTAATAAAAGCTACATCATCCGAAGTATTCAAACCCAACTAACTTCTTTCTGTTTTTCATATTTTTGTCTTGTTCTTTCTGCATTATTTTTAGATTTAATTTTTTCGCTTGAATACATTATAAAAACATATTATAAATTATTTCTAACCAAATAATTGGTTTTTTGGAACTTTATAATGAACAAAAATATTATAATTTTTGGTTATGGAACAGGTATTTCCAAAGCCGTGGCACATAAGTTTGGTAAAGAAGGCTATAAAATCGGTTTAGTGGCGCGTAATGCTGAAAAACTTGAAAAAGCCATCTTAGAACTTAAAGCACAAGGTATTGAAGCTTATGCTTTTACATGTGATTTAGCGGTTCTTGAAGATATACCAAACCTAATTAAACGCATTAAAGATCAATTAGGAGAGATTAAAAATATTCATTGGAATGCTTTCCATGATATTGAAAGCAATATCTTAAAAACCCCTCCACTAGAGCTTACTAAAAGCTTTCATATTCGTGTTTCGAGCTATATTGCGTCGGTACAAGCTTGCTTAGGTGATTTAGAGAAGAACCACGGTAGCATTTTATCGACAAACGGAATTTTTGCTTTCGATGCAGTGGGTATCGACTTGGTTGCCAAAGAATATTCATCGTTAGCAACCACCGCTGCCGCTCAATACAAGGCCACCAACTTACTTGCTCATAGTCTTGCTGACTCAAATGTTTATGTGAGCCAAGTCATTGTGAATGGTTTTGTAGATGGAACCCCAGAAGCGAAGGATAAAACCTACGCGGTACATCCAGAAACAGTTGCAGATCAGTTCTGGTACCTACACCAACATAAACAAGAAACTGTTTCTCTTTGTGGAGAAGCCATTCAAGCTGCTTAAACTATGTCTGATGAGAGAAAAAGCGTAATCCATTACGCTTTTCTTAACTATTTGAATCTATTCTTTTTCTCACGCCCATATATATTTCGAGTTTAACTTACCCTTCCCACTTTCTAAAAACCAGACAAGTATTTACGCCACCAAAACCAAAGCTATTACTCATCATTGTTTTTAGTTCGGTTTCTCGGCTTGTTTGAACAATATCGAACTTTTTAGCTTCTTCGCGCAGTTCGGTAATATTAATACTCGGCGCAATAAAGTTATTTTGCAGCATTAAAATAGAATAAATGGCTTCGTGTACCCCTGCGGCCCCCAAACTATGTCCAGTCATCGACTTGGTCGAACTCAGTGGCGGTACTTCTTCGCCACCAAAAGCTCGCTCTATGGCCAATAGTTCGGGAATGTCCCCTGCCGGCGTTGAAGTGCCATGTGTGTTGATATAGTCGATGGTGTCAGAGCCGTTTTGCTTGGCTTCTGCGAGTGCCAGTTTGATGCAACGAGTCGCCCCCTCGCCACTTGGAGCCACCATATCAACACCATCACTATTGGCAGCGTACCCAACCACTTCTGCTAAAATTTTTGCTCCGCGTTTTTGGGCATGGCTTAAAGACTCCAAAACCACCATGCCACCGCCGCCAGCGATCACAAAGCCATCGTTATCTTTTGAATATGGGCGTGAAGCGGTTTCTGGTGCATCGTTATATTTAGAGCATAAGGCGCCCATCGCATCGAATATTGCGGTTTGCGACCAATGGTCTTCTTCACCGCCCCCAGCGAGCATCAAGTCCTGTTTGCCAGCGGCAATAAGGTGAAATGCATAACCGATTGCATCGGCTGAAGTCGCACAGGCACTCGCAACCGATTGAGATACGCCTTTCAGATTGAAAGCGCGTGATAAGTTAGAGCTAATGGTGCTGGTGAGGTAGCGTGGTGCTAAATCGGGTGATACTTCGCTTGCGCCTTTTTCTTTTAGGGTATGCAGCATGTCGATGATAGACGCTGTTGAGGTGCCGCCTGTTCCCCCAATCACGCCATATTTTGGGTTGTTGGCAATGTCAGTTACTTCAAGCTTGGCATGTTGTAGCGCATCGAGTGCCGAGTTATAGGCATACATCGCGCAGACGCCCATGTGTTTTTTTAGCTCAGGATCAATATTTTCAAAATTCATTTCGGCAGTGGCGCTCACATGACTTCGAAAGTTCAGTTTTGCATAGACTTCGTTATAGCGAATGCCTGAGCGGCCTGCTTTTAAGGACTCGGTTACTTTCTCTAATGTATTTCCAATACAAGAATTAATTCCCATACCTGTGATGACAACACGTTCCATTCTTATCTCTATAAAAACGACAAAAATAGATCTTAACAACCAAGTTCTTTTTTGGAACTGGCAAAATATTTCTATATTTATTATTTTTTCTCATCAAATATAAATAAAAAGTTAATAATAAAATTTTTATTTTAAAAACATATTTATTTTTATTATTAAATCAAAAATATTTTAAATATTAAATTGACGTATTTAAAATCACCGATTATTATTCCGTTGCTGGCCTACATTGCCAGACGGTTTTGACAGACCGTAACTCGTAGCGAATTGTAGTTCTACTATAATTCGTTAGACCCTTGCGTCCCCTTTCTTTGCGGTAGGACGGGAGGGGGACGCCCCGCGCGTGCTGGTTCTACGAGTCCAGTCTGTCAACCCCCTTTCGTTCTACCACCCTAATTAATTCGCGGTAATCTGGTGGTAGAACTCCATTTTTTAAGGAGTTGACTATGCCATTTTTCAAACTCATTTTCTCTCTTATTTAACTATTTTATTGATTTAAAATTTGGTTTTTTACGCCCTATTTTTTAAATTTATAAATTATTTTTATTTTAAAATTTTATTTTCCTGTATGCATGGGAGGATTAATTATTACCTAAAAAATTATTTTAATTTTTAAACAGATTATATTTTTATTCTACTCATAGATACAAATCATTATGAGAACAATATGACAATTTATAAACCTTTTTTGGCTTTAAGTTTTGTTCTAGTGAGCTTGGGTATTTCAGGCTGTAACCTCCACACTCAGCAAGAATTTGAAAAAATTTGCCTATCGGGTGGGCATAGCAAGACCAGTTGCGAATGTATTTACCAGCGACTCGAACAAACCTACTCCCCAAAGCTCATGCAGCGCCTAGAACATGTCAGTTTGCAAAGTCCTGTTCTCCCACGGGACTTTGCCCCTACTTTTTTAAGCACTATACAGCGGTGTGACAAAAGTAGTCTGGGCTAAACGTTGGCTTAACTCTTTATCTCTGTGTCGCAATGGGGTTTTACTTTAAATCAGCGCAAAAAATTAAAGTCTATTGTGGCGCAGAGGCCTAAAGACGAATTCAAAATAAGATAAATAAAAGGCGTTCTTGTACGTTTTATCCTACAAACTTTTAAGGTTTTTGCGGATTGGCGACACCCTGCTTTTTTCCTATTATGAACTCATACAGGAACAGGATGTTCCAGAACATAAAACAACAATAATACGTTCAAGCACCAGGAGCGTGAGATACGACAGGAGTCATATCTAGTACCCAAATACGAAAAAGCCCAACAGGATGTTGGGCTTTTTTATGCTTATTTAAAAATAATCTAAAAGAAAATTCTTATAGAGTTTTATACACCACATATCTTTGAACCACTTGATCGAGAGTAATTTCAGAATGAAGGCGGCCATTGTTTGCTTGAATGGTTTTTACAGAAGCTAAATTAGATTTATAGCAATGTATATGTAACTCTGTTAAGCCTAATTTCCATGCTTCCTGAATTGTAAGTTCCAACAATTTCGAGCCAAAATTCTGCCCACGTTTAGAGGGACGAATACCTAAACCAATATGCCCACCACAATATTCAATCTGCTCATTGAGTTTAAGGCGCAAGTTAGATGCACCAATAATTTCATTATCTTCTACTAACCAATATGTAATGTTAGGAACATGCCCTTCTTCTAGGGACTCCCCTTTTTCATAATCTCTTAGTTTATTCAAAAAACTTTCAAAATCTGTATGGTCAAACTCTGTTGTTAAAGGGTGGCGATCTTCATCTGCTAATTCATTAATATAGTTGTTATAGCTTTCTTTAAACTTTAAATGAGGTTTTACCAACATAACGGTCATTTATTTCTCCCGAAAAATTGTTCTTTTTATAAGCAGAATTTAAAAATAACATAATGTTATCAATAACAACTCTTTTTCTTCTCACAGCCCTAAAGGATTATTCATAAAAGAGGCCCTACCTATCCGCTTGCATGTCTCTAGTACAACCGATTTCCGAAGTCATTCACTCATGTAAGATTTTTCTTACAAGCTTTTAAGGCTTTTGCGGATTGGCGACACTCTGCTTTTTTCCTAATATGAAGTCATACAGGAACAGGATGTTCCGGAACATAAAACAACAATAATACGTTCAAGCACCAGGAGCGTGAGATACGACAGGAGTCATATCTAATCACCAAATACAAGAAAGCCCGACAGGATGTCGGGCTTTTTTTATGCTTATTAAAAATTGATATTTGCACACACCTATAGCGGGGTATGCGCCTGTTCTTGCTTTTTATGGCGAATCCAACGCACCACCCAAATAACTGCAATCAGCACCACTATTGCCACACCTAAGGCCAAACACACCGATGGCAGAGCTAACCACTCAAAGCCTTTCGATGGTTCAAACCATCCCATCATAGTGGCAATGCTCATGACCAATAGCGGCACAAACACGCGAAAACCGCAGGCAGCGCTCAGGCCCACACCAATACATAAACCCAATATTGTTTCCATAACGGTTTTCTTTTCATGCCCATCACGGGTCTTGTTATGTAAGTCTTATTTTTAAATTAACAAAAAGCCCCATCGGGTGACAGGGCTTTTTGTTAAATGCGAGCGCAAATATTATTTCATTCTTAACGTTTAAATTGTGTGCAGTAGCATTTCGTGCAAGGTGGTAAAGGGTCTGTATTAATTTCTAAAAACACTCTATGACCGCACTGAGCACAGAAATAGAAGCCTGTTCCGGGTTTTTCGCCAGCTGTTACCATGATTACATTCCTATAATCGTATATATATTAAACAGGAATATAACCCACTTAAAGTGAATGTCAATTGTCCATTTCGCCCGATGATGATGGCATAAATGCAAAAAATGTTATTTGTACGATTTATCTTACACAGATTTAGGGATTTAGCGGATTGGCTGTCCCCTGCTTTTTTTCTAATATGAACTCATACAGGAACAGGATGTTCCGGAACATAAAACAACAATAATAGGTTCATGCATCAGGATCGTGAGATACGACAGGAGTCATATCTAGCAACCAAATACGAAAAAGCCCGACAGGATGTCGGGCTTTTTTATGTGTTTGAAATTACACATTAATACAATCTTTTGATTAAAGAGATTTTAGAAATCAATAGTTATTGGTTTTTTAAAGTGATGTGATGTGATGTAAAGGTAAGCTATTTCTACTCATGCATTGTCTAAAATGGAAAGCTTTATGCACTTGTTTGATGGTAGGCTTTTAAATCATCATCTAATGACCAAATAAAAATCTCACTCATTGGAAATTTTGTACAATTTTGTTCAAACTCTTTAATAATTGATAAATCACCAAAGCTTGTACCCTCTGTTGTTCTAGTTGAAGATTTATTCCGTTGAGCATGACTAGGAAACTCTGCAAGCCATGCTTTAATTTCAGATTGTGATAACCACTTAGAAATACGAAAAGGTGCTTCACCTGTAAAAGTTTTTTCTAAAGTATTAACAAAAAATTGTGCAACTTCACGCCGAGTATTTCCATCACCATTCTGTGCAATATGGTTACCTGTTTCAATGACTGTTGCCATCGGAATAATAAAGCTACATCCTAATTCTATATATTCTTGAAATTGCTTTAAAATTTCATTCCTTTCGTTATTGCGATTAGGAACATTCAAAATATTAAGAAAGATACTGGTATCTACCAAACAAATGCTACTCATGAGATATCCCGCGCATTTGTTCCAACCAATTTAAAGCTTTTTGTTTTTTTGCTTCGCTAGAAATAGGATTTTTTACAAAACGATCAACTACTTCTTTTGTGACCAACTCCCCTAATGACCCTTGAGAAACTAAACCTTCATAATCCTCTAAATCACTCAATCGAATTAAACGGCTATCACCCTGTTTTGGATCCCGATATGCAAAAACTACATCACCTAAGGCTTTATCTGGTAGAGCATCCATGAGTGCAGGATTATGCGTTGTAAGTAAAAGCTTTAAATGACGTTTTTCAGCAAAAACTAACATTGTGCTAAGTAATGATTTAGCTCGGGATGGATGAATACCATTATCTATCTCTTCAATCACCAGTGTAGAATCTTCAGGCACAGATAAAATGGCAGCAGCTATACCTAAAACTCTTAAAGTTCCATCTGATAAAACATCACAACTCCATTCCTGTTCTTGACTAGCGAAATTTTCAACTAAAGCTAATTCAATACGCTCCCTATGATCTTTATAAAATGTTAGAGTTTTAAAATCTTGTTCAGGCAAATTTCTAATAAACTCTAAAATATTTCTTTGATGTTCTTCATTCTGCCATAGTGTATACAATACACCTGATAAATTTTGTCCATTTGGTCGCAACTTTATTTCTTCTAAGCTTTCTTGACGCATCTGGGAGGGTACAAAATCAAAAAAATATGTGCTAGACAATACTTTCTCGATAAATAGTAATTCATGAAGTCTTTGTTGAAATCGCTCATCAAATCGCTCCTCATCATCGGCTCTTAACTGCAATAAATTTTTTATTCTTTGCAGATTAGATGCATTTTTATCATACTGAGTAAATATACCCTTAAGACTTTGATTAGGTGTTGTAGGAGAAAGTTCAATTTTAAGTAATT
Source organism: Acinetobacter sp. 1566109 (assembly GCF_000582255.1). Lineage (NCBI taxonomy): Bacteria > Pseudomonadati > Pseudomonadota > Gammaproteobacteria > Moraxellales > Moraxellaceae > Acinetobacter > Acinetobacter sp. 1566109. Next base: position 50,870 of record NZ_JEYB01000021.1, read on the forward strand.
TGTCTTCCTTGGTTATCCTTTTTTTTAGGTTTTGAGGAAAAGTATCAATTTTATATAAATATTTTTGTGAATTCGTAAATTTCAGCCACTCATCTTTTATAGTTAGCTCATTTAGTTCATTAGATGTAATTTCAATCCTTAACTCAGAAAAAAATTTAGAAAAATCCGCACCTAAAGTAAATTCTTTCGACTTAAAATGGAATAAATCACGAACATCTCCTCTAAAGATCTTTTCAGAGTCATTAATACGATTTTGAATTGTTGTTAATTTTTCTCCACCGACACACCAACTGAGAAAACGAAAAGCCTCTATAGCATTTGATTTTCCAGAAGCATTCGCCCCTATCATTAATGTTAAAGGCGCTAAAGGCAAAAGTTGTCCTGTGTGATAACTTTTAAAGTTTTCTATCCAAATACCTTTTAGCATAATCTCACGGTAACAAATAAAAAAAGCTCCGTCCTAAGATAGAGCTTTCCTCACTTTTTTACAATGTTAAAGCGTTGTCAAGCCACTTGGCCTTCTAAAAAGTCTTGTGCAAAACGCTGTAATACACCGCCCGCTTCATATACAGAAACTTCTTCTTCTGTATCTAAACGGCAAGTCACAGGCACTTCAAGAATCTCTTCTTTACCATCCGCTGTGGCACGTTCAATCACTAAAGTTAAAGTCGAACGCGGCGCAATATTACCAATCACGCTATAAAGCTCTGTACCATCTAGTTTTAAAGTCTTACGGTTTACACCCGGTTTAAACTCAAGTGGTAACACGCCCATACCCACCAAGTTAGTACGGTGAATACGCTCAAAACCTTCTGCCACAATTGCTTCAACACCTGCAAGGCGTACACCTTTTGCAGCCCAGTCACGGCTTGAACCCTGACCGTAGTCAGCACCCGCAATAATGATTAACGGTTGCTTACGGTTCATGTAGGTTTCAATCGCTTCCCACATGCGCATCACTTCGCCTTCTGGCTCTACACGCGCTTTTGAACCCTGCTTAATGGTACCGTCTGAACGGCGAACCATTTCGTTATAAAGTTTCGGGTTGGCAAATGTTGCACGTTGTGCAGTCAAGTGGTCACCACGGTGCGTTGCGTATGAGTTAAAGTCTTCTTCTGGTACGCCCATTTTGTGAAGGTATTCACCCGCAGCCGAGTCCATCAAAATCGCGTTTGAAGGCGACAAGTGGTCGGTGGTGATGTTGTCGCCCAAAATCGCAAGCGGACGCATGTTTGCCAAAGTACGTGGTGCAGCCAACGCCCCTTCCCAATATGGTGGACGGCGGATGTAAGTACTTTGTGGACGCCAGTCGTAAAGTGGGCTTTTCGCTTGTTCAACTTCGCCCAAGTCAAACATTGGAATGTAGACTTTACGGAACTGTTCAGGCTTCACGGCTTCTTTAACTAAGGCATCAATTTCAGCGTCAGATGGCCAAATGTCTTTGAGGTAAATCGGGTTACCTTCTTTGTCATGACCTAACGCATCTTTTTCGATGTCAAAACGGATCGTACCCGCAATTGCATATGCCACAACAAGCGGTGGAGATGCCAAGAATGCTTGTTTTGCATATGGATGGATACGGCCATCGAAGTTACGATTACCAGAGAGTACTGCGGTTGCGTACAAGTCACGGTCAATAATTTCTTGCTGGATAGCTGGATCTAACGCACCCGACATACCGTTACACGTTGTACAAGCGTAAGCCACAATACCAAAACCAAGTTTCTCTAAGTCTTTTAGAACACCTGCTTCTTCAAGGTAAAGTGCAGCCGCTTTTGAACCTGGTGCAAATGATGATTTCACCCACGGTTTACGTGTTAAGCCAAGTTCATTTGCCTTACGTGCCAACAAACCTGCCGCCACGGTGTTACGTGGGTTAGAGGTGTTAGTACACGAAGTAATGGCAGCAATAATAATCGCGCCATCTGGCATTAAGCCATCAGAACGGTTTTCAACTACACCTGCAATGCCTTTTTCTTTAAGGTCCGCAGTTGAAACACGTGCATGTGGGTTTGATGGGCCAGCAATGTTACGTGTTACTGTCGACAGATCAAAACGTAGTACACGAGGGTACTCTGCTTTGGTCATTTCAGATGCCCAAAGGCCGATTTCTTTTGCGTACTGTTCAACCAATGCCACTTGAGCATCTTCACGGCCTGTTAGGCGTAAGTAGTCGATTGTGTTTTGGTCAATGTAGAACATCGCAGCCGTAGCGCCATATTCTGGTGTCATGTTCGAAATGGTTGCACGGTCGCCCACAGACATGCTGTCAGCGCCTTCACCAAAGAACTCAAGGTAAGCACCAACCACACGCTCTTTACGCAAGAATTCAGTTAGAGCCAACACGATATCTGTTGCAGTAATGCCTGCCTGACGTTGACCAACCAATTCAACACCAATAATGTCTGGCAGACGCATCCAAGATGCACGGCCCAACATTACGTTTTCAGCTTCTAAACCACCAACACCCACAGAAATTACGCCCAAAGCGTCTGTATGTGGTGTATGTGAGTCTGTACCGACACATGTGTCTGGGAATGCTACGCCATCACGCGCCTGAATGACCGGAGACATTTTCTCTAGGTTAATCTGGTGCATAATGCCGTTCCCAGCAGGGATCACATCGACATTTTTAAATGCGGTTTTAGTCCACTCAATAAAGTGGAAACGGTCTTCGTTACGACGGTCTTCAACAGCACGGTTTTTTGCAAAAGCGTCTGGGTCAGCACCACCGTATTCCACTGCTAAAGAGTGGTCAACAATCAGTTGTGTTGGCACAACTGGGTTAACTTTAGATGGGTCACCGCCTTTGTCGGCAATCGCATCACGCAAACCTGCAAGGTCAACCAAAGCAGTTTGACCCAAAATATCATGACACACCACACGCGCAGGATACCAAGGAAAGTCCAAGTCCTGACGGCGTTCAATCAACTGCGTTAAATAAGCAGTTAAGTTCTCGGCATCGGCACGGCGTACCAATTGCTCTGCAAGTACTTTAGAGGTGTAAGGCAGTTTTTCGTATGCGCCTGGCTGAATATCTTCAACGGCTTGACGCACGTCGTAATATTCAAGCTGGGTACCTGCCAGCGGTTTACGGTATTTTGTGTTCATTAACCACGCTCCGCCAATGGTTTAAATTCGAGGTTTTCAGGGCCTGTGTAGTTCGCGCTTGGACGAATAATTTTGCCGTCTTGGCGTTGTTCAATTACGTGTGCTGACCAACCTGCTGTACGCGCAATTACGAATAACGGTGTGAACATTGCAGTTGGAACACCCATTAAGTGATAACTCACCGCACTGAACCAGTCGAGGTTCGGGAACATGTTTTTCACTTCTTTCATTACTGCTTCTAAACGCTCAGCGATGAGGTACATTTTGGTGTTCTCTTGCGCTTCTGCTAAGTCATGCGCCACTTTCTTGATCACTTCGTTACGTGGGTCAGAAACTGTATATACAGGGTGACCAAATCCGATTACGACTTCTTTATTTTCAACACGTTTACGGATGTCAGCTTCTGCTTCGTCTGCGTTGTCGTAACGTTGTTGAATCACGAATGCAACTTCGTTTGCACCACCGTGCTTAGGTCCGCGAAGTGCACCAATACCGCCTGTAATTGCCGAGTACATGTCAGAACCTGTACCTGCAACCACGCGTGACGTAAATGTAGATGCGTTGAACTCATGCTCAGCATACAAAATAAGTGATGTATGCATCGCTTGAATCCACTCTTCACATGGTTTTTCGCCATGAAGTAAATGTAAGAAATGCGCTGCAATTGAGTCATCATCTGTTTCAACTTCAATGCGACGACCGTTGTTGCTGAAGTGATACCAATAGAGCAGCATTGAACCCAAGCTTGCCATTAATTTATCAGCAATCTCTTTTGCGCCCGCTTCGTTGTGGTCTTCATGTTCTGGCGTTAAGCAACCTAGTACTGAAACACCAGTACGCATCACGTCCATTGGGTGTGCAGATGGTGGTAATTGCTCAAGTGCAGTTTTAAGTGCTGCCGGTAAGCCACGAAGTGCTTTTAATTTTGCTTTATATGCTTTGAGTTCAGCTTTGTTTGGTAATTTGCCATGTACGAGCAAGTGAGCAACTTCTTCAAACTCGCTACCCGCTGCAAGGTCAAGAATGTCATAGCCACGATAGTGCAAGTCGTTACCACTACGTCCTACGGTACAAAGTGCTGTGTTGCCTGCAACTTGTCCGCTAAGTGCAACTGATTTTTTTGGTTTGAAGCCTGTTGTTGTTTCATTTGAGCTCATAGAATCATCCTTTATATCAACCAGAATTTGTTGTTTGTTCAATTTTTACTTGGATGAAAACGCGACAGCGTCTTGCCGAGTTCTCATCCAATTTTTGGTTTAACCTGCCGTTCGCCTTACTTTTCACGGATGAAAAGTAAGCAAAAATCCTTGTTGGCCTGACGATATATCCCTATATCGCAATCCAACGTAGCGGCATCCATGCCGCCCTCACGATAGCCAAGACCATCGCTTCCCCTTCTTTTAAAAGAGGGCTTATTTATTTCTTTTTAGCAAATGCGTTGTCTAAGTAGTCTTCAAACGCGTAGTAGTTAATGCGTTCATATAACTCTTTACGCGTTTGCATAATATCAACCACGTTCTTTTGTGTACCTTCCTTACGTAAGGTTTCATACACAGTTTCGGCTGCCTTGTTCATGGCACGGAAAGCAGAAAGCGGATAAAGCGCAAGACTTACATCGGCAGATGCCAACTCTTCAGTGGTAAACAGTGGTGTAGAACCAAACTCGGTAATGTTTGCCAAAATTGGTACGCCTGTCTTCTGAGCAAATTGCTTGTACATATCAAGCTCGGTAATTGCTTCAGGGAACAACATGTCTGCACCTGCCTCAATGTAGGCACCCGCACGGTCAATTGCAGCTTGTAAGCCTTCAACCGCTAACGCATCGGTACGCGCCATAATCACGAAGCTGTCATCACCACGCGCATCAACTGCTGCTTTAATACGGTCAACCATTTCTTCTTGAGTCACAATGGCTTTGTTCGGACGGTGACCGCAACGTTTTGCGCCCACTTGGTCTTCAATGTGCATTGCCGCAGCACCAAACTTGATCAGTGATTTTGTAGTACGTGCAATGTTAAATGCAGAAGCACCAAAGCCTGTGTCCGCATCGACCAATAATGGAAGATCACATACATCAGTAATACGGCGTACGTCGGTCAACACATCATCAAGGTTACTGATTCCCAAATCAGGTAAACCTAAAGAACCAGCTGCTACACCACCACCTGATAAGTAAATCGCTTTATAACCTGCACGTTTTGCCAAAAGTGCATGATTGGCATTGATGGTTCCAACCACTTGTAATGGCTTTTCTTGGGCTACGGCATCGCGAAATAGCTGACCTGCGGATTGTTTAGCCATTGTTATGTTCTCCTTGTGCTTGTAGCAGTGTTTGCTCAATAATTTTGTAAGAAGCATTGATATGTCGATGCATGAGCAGCTCGGCAAGTTCACCATCGCCTTCTGCAATTGCATCTAAAATACGGATATGTTCGTCCCAAGCTTTGCTTGGTCGATCGGGTGTGTTTGAAAACTGAATTCGGTACATACGGATGAGATGATAAAGCTCATCACATAGCATTTTTTCTAGGGTTTTATTGCCACTACTTTTGATAATGCAGTAGTGAAAATCGTCCTGCCCTTCTTGCAAGTAATATCCTTTACCTGCTTTAAAATTTTCATCTTCAGCATGCATACGTAATACATCACGTAGCGCCAAAATTTGCTTTTTATCAATATGCTGTGCCGCAAGTTTGCAGGCCAAACCCTCTAAAGACGCTCGAATCTGGTAAAGCTCTTTAAACTGTTGCAGTGAGAGCGAAACCACGCGCGCGCCCACATGTGCAGTACGCTCAACTAAACGTTGCCCTTCAAGGCGATGAATTGCTTCACGCAAAGGCCCACGGCTAATGCCGTAAGTGCGCGCCAGTTCAGGCTCAGAAATTTTGCTACCTGCCGGAATTTGACCTAAAACAATCGCCGTCTGTATTTGCTTAAATACATTCTCGGTCAGTGTTCTTCCCTGACTTTGTAGTGGCTCTGGTGCGAAGGTCAAATCTTGCATATTGTCGACAATTTTTAATCAATTATGAGTTTTATAGCGGGATGAATGAAAAAAATCAAGGTGATTGTTGACACTTTTCAGAACGCATCAGGTCAATTTTTATCGTTCGGCCTGTTACCTCACCTTATATTTAAACCATTAAACCACTTACAAATTAGTCTTTATAAAACATATATTTAATATTATTTTACCTATAGATTTATGATACTTTTTTAGTTGCTTTTCGACCGCTAATCTTTTGTTTCAAACTTTAGTCTACAACCAATGTATTACAGTAAGATTGTAGACAATCTGCTTGAATGAAAGCATGAGTTAGAAATTAGTTTCTATTTACCGTAATTTCTTTTAAATCTTTTTATCATTTTCATCCAGAAAATATCGATATTAGTGAAATTATCAGGTGCTTCACGGTAGCTTTATTGATACATTATTGAGCATCGACATAGTTGTGGCGTATTTTTCGAGACAGAAAAAACCCAGCACTATGCATATTGTTGAATGAAAGGACTTTTTTGATGTTTCAACATATCCCCCCATACGCAGGCGATCCAATTCTCTCTTTAATGGAACAGTTCAATGCTGATACTCGTTCTGAAAAAGTAAACTTGAGTATTGGTCTTTATTATAACGAAGACAGCATTGTTCCTCAGTTAGAAACCATTATCGAGGCGCAAAAGCGTATTGAGCCTAAGAACGGTAAAACCAAACTTTATTTGCCAATGGAAGGCTTCAAACCTTACCGTGAAGCAATTCAAGCACTTTTATTTGGTGCAAACAGCCCAGCAGTTAAAGCTGGCCGTGCTGTAACCATCCAAACGCTTGGTGGTTCAGGTGCATTGAAAGTTGGTGCAGATTTCTTAAAAACTTATTTCCCAAATTCAGACGTTTGGGTAAGCCAACCAACTTGGGATAACCACGTTGCGATTTTCAATGGCGCTGGCATCAAAACTCATTTCTACCCATATTTCGATGCAGAAACGCGTGGTGTAGATTTTGACGGTATGTTGTCTACACTTAAAACTTTGCCTGAGCAAAGCATTGTGTTGTTACACCCATGCTGCCATAACCCAACGGGTGCTGACTTAAACCCAGCGCAATGGGACCAAGTGATTGCAGTATTAAAAGATCGTAACCTTATTCCATTCCTAGACATCGCTTACCAAGGTTTTGGTGACGGTATGGAAGAAGATGCGTATGCAATTCGTGCCTTAGACCAAGCGGGTCTAAACTTCATCGTGAGCAACTCGTTCTCTAAAATCTTCTCTTTATATGGCGAACGCGTTGGCGGCTTAACTTTCGTATGTGACGATGCAGAAGCTGCTCAGTGCACATTCGGTCAGTTAAAAGCGACTGTACGCCGTATTTACTCTAGCCCTCCTACAACAGGTGCTTGGTTAGTTGATGAAGTGTTAAATGACGCTGAACTTAACCAACAATGGCAAGGCGAAGTGAAAGAGATGCGTGAGCGTATTATCAAAATGCGTAGCATCTTGAAAGATGAACTTACTAAAGCGTTACCAGACCGTGACTTTAGCTACCTTGTAAACCAAAAAGGTATGTTCAGCTACACAGGTTTAACTGCTGAACAGGTTGATATCTTGCGTGAAGAATATGCAATCTACTTAGTACGTAGTGGCCGTATTTGTGTAGCAGGTTTAAACATGAACAATGTTTACACTGTTGCTAAAGCAATGGCTGAAGTGCTTGCTAAATCAGTAGAAGCAGCATAAATCATCTATTAAAAAAGGCGCTTCGGCGCCTTTTTTTATGTCTCGATATTAAGATTTAGCCTTACCCCAATATTTCAGTTTTGAGGTATGGCCAATACCCACATTAAAGCTATTGGTTGGGTCGAGTTTTTGATAGAAATTGGCTAATGCAGGTTTGGCAATGTAAAGGTGCCCAACATTATGCTCTGCCGGATATTCAGCACGGCGCGCATCCAGTAATTTCCACATTTGATGTTCCATTTCTAATGGGTCATGCCCCTTTTTAAGAATATAGTCCTGATGGAATACATGACAAAAGAAATGCCCATAATAGAGTTTATGGATGATCTTATTTTCCATCTCGCTAGGCAGTTGCTCTACCCATTCACGGTCATTACGGCGTAACGCAATATCAAGCGCCACAATATCTTCAACTTCACTACGGTGCGTATCACGATAACGAATTGCCGCCCCTGCAATCGCAAAACGGTGTAAGAACGCCTTTCGACCTTCCTCTTCACTACATACAAAATAATTACCTGACTGATGCACAGTAAAATATTCTTTTAAAAACTGCTCTGTCTGTGCTTTCGAATTATTTTCGACACGTAAAACCAAATGGTGCTCATAACGGTCTCGATATTCGGTCATACGATTCGGCAAATGACTCGGTAAAAAGAAGGTAATCGCCTGTAAAATCTGGTCTGTTAAGCCTTTAATTTTAAATTTTTCTAAAAAGCCATCGACTTTGTCTTTCATCGCGAAAGCTTTTGGAACATTGGCTGTACCAAACTTTTCAATAAATAAGAAGGTGTCTTTTCCGTACTTTTCACCAATCAAGTAAGCGTCACGGTGAATATATTCGCCTGCAATCGGTAGGCTGGGCAGAGAGGTCAGTAAGTAACGACGAATGGCCGTTAAATCATCGGCATCATTACTACCAATATAAAAAACACTGCTCTCTACTTTTTCATAGGTATCAAGGCGTACAGCAAACACACAGACTTTACCTGCCGAACCTGATGCTTCAAACAATCGTGACGGGTCTGCATTAAAACGAGCAGGCGTATCTTCATCGACCTGAGTCACATCGTGAGCATAACGATGGTCCGATGCCTGTTTTTCACTGTCATCTAAAATATCAACGGCTTGATATTGCTGCTTCTCTAAACGCGTCAAAATCTCTTCGGGAGTCGAGCCTAAATTTACGCCTAAATGGTTCACCAGCTCCAATTGACCAGCAGCATTGACCTGAGCATATAGCGCCAGTTCAGTATACGCAGGACCACGACGTACCAACGCACCACCAGAGTTATTACACACCCCACCCAGTACCGATGCTCCAATACACGACGAACCAATCACCGAATGCGGTTCACGATTATAGCCTTTTAAAATTTGCTCTAAATTATCTAAGGTTGCACCCGGTAAACAAATGACTTGCTTGCCATCATGGATGACTTGAATACCCTTTAATCGGCGTGTACTCATGACTAAAACAGGACGGTCATAGTCATCGCCATAAGGCGTTGAACCACCAGTGAGTCCTGTATTTGCTGCCTGCATAATGACAATACAATCTGCCTCAATTGCCGCCTGCAACACTTGCCATTGCTCTAGCAAGGTCCCTGGTACAACCACTGCAAGCACTTTCCCCTCACCAAAACGACGACCTTGACGGTACTGACGCGTACTTTGATCATCGGTCAAAACATAAGAACGCCCTACAATATTCTGTAAATGTTCGATCACTGCTTGAGGAGAAAATGTTTGCATGATGGTTTCCTTTTGGTCATCCCTACCACATAGTTTTTTAAAAATCAGAAAAGCTCAAGGGAGTTTTTCCATTTAGAACTAATATTTAAAGTAGCTAATTCCATTACTTTTGTTTTGGCAAAAGTAATCAAAACCATTGTCACTTACAGAACCTATTCGCTATATCCATTTTTCAATTTACATTGCAAAAACAAAATTTTGCTCCTACCACGCAGGCTGTAAGTGACGCTTAGCACTAGCAGCTAATCTCTAGGTGTTAGATTTAATTCAAATTGGCTACACATTGGCGGCAGGGATGCCGCCGTTTCGATGCGGTAGCAAGGACGTACCGTCATCGAAACAAAGGTTTTTGATTACTTTTTTAAAAAAGTAACGTCAATTAGCTACTTACATTAAACCTTTTCGGATAAGACTCCGTCGTGCCAATATCATCAAAGTTAATACGAAAATATTAGAGCTTCATCGCCTGTACTAAACAATCCGCATTAATATCCAAAATCGACTTAGCACCCGTGAGCGTCATCGCAACACGCATTTCCTTATCAATTAAATCAAGTAAGTTCGACACACCTTGCCCACCTGCTGCTGCCAAGGCATACACAAACGCACGGCCAAGTAAAACCGTATCGGCACCGAGCGCCAACATCCGCACCACGTCTAAACCATTACGAATGCCTGAGTCAGCCAAAATCGCTAAATCACCTTTTACCGCATCAGCAATTGCAGGCAATGCACGAGCAGAAGACATCACGCCATCTAACTGACGACCACCATGGTTCGATACCACAATTCCATCTGCACCAAAACGTACAGCATCTTTGGCATCTTCAGGGTCTAAAATGCCTTTAATTACCATTGGGCCATCCCAAAACTCACGAATCCACTCAAGGTCCTTCCATGAAATTGATGGGTCAAAGTTCGATCCTAACCAGCCAATATAGTCTTCAAGCCCAGTTGGTTTACCTAAATATTTAGAGATATTACCCAAGTCATGCGGACGTCCCATTAAGCCGACATTCCACGACCAATGTGGATGGAACATAGACTGCATATAGCGGCGCATCGCAGCATTTGGCCCACTCATACCCGAATGTGCATCACGGTAACGTGCACCCGGCACAGGCATATCTACGGTAAACACCAGTGTTGAACAACCCGCCGCTTTTGCACGCTCCAAAGCATTACGCATAAAACCACGGTCACGTAATACATAAAGCTGAAACCACATTGGGCGGTTAATCGCAGGTGCAACTTCTTCAATCGGACAAACTGAAACCGTTGAAAGCGTAAATGGAATGCCCTTTTTATCGGCAGCCATCGCGGCCTGCACTTCACCACGGCGCGCATACATACCTGTTAAGCCTACAGGTGCCAAGGCAACTGGCATCGACAGCGTTTCATTAAACAGTTTTGTCTCTAAACTCAACGCGGACATGTCATTCAGCACACGTTGACGCAATGCAATTTCTGACAAATCTTGTACGTTACGCTTTAAGGTATATTCCGAATACGCTCCACCATCGATGTAGTGAAATAAAAATGGAGGTAAGCGACGTTGTGCCGCAGCACGATAATCATTGCCAGAAGATATAATCATTTTGAATCAACTCTATTTAAACGATTTGCACGTTTCTGGCGAGCTTCATCTTCATCCAGAGAACGCACATGATTAATCACAAATTCAATATGACCGCAGACAGCTTGGCGTGCGGCCTCGGGATCTTTACGATCAATAGCATCCATCACCTGAAAATGCTGCTCGCTGAGCAAGTCACCATTGACAGGGTCGTTATAAACTTTCTTACGCCCTAACAAGACGTTGTATTGCAGCAAATCAAACAAGCTACGCATCATTTGAATCAGCACCACATTGTGAGATGCTTCGGCAATTGCTAAGTGGAATTCAGCATCTGCCACCGCGGCCTGTGCTGAGTCACCCGCATTTTGGTGACGGCTAATTTCATTAAAATAATGATGAATTTTGGCTCGATCTTCAGGCGTTGAACGTAATGCGGCATACCAAGCAGTGCCACCTTCAAGTAATAACCGCGCCTCTTGCACATCAAAACGGTATAACGGATCTTCTTCAATCAGGTTGCTAATTGGGTTCACAATGAGTTGCTGTGGCCACTGTTCAGGTAACTGCTGAATATAAGTCCCATCGCCACGGCGGCTAATCAGTACACCTTGACTATTGAGCTGTTGAATGGCTTCACGCAAAGACGGACGAGAAACTCCCAAGCTAGTTGCAAGCTGGCGTTCGGCAGGCAAACGGTCACCTTTTTTCATGTGACGCTCTTCAATTAATGCCTGCAATTTCATGACCACTTGATCGGAGATTCTCATCGCGTTTCCTTCACTGGAGTTATGGAATCATCCACGGAACCAGATAAGCCTGAACCGTAATAATGATGCCAACAAAGACAGTGAATATGATGCTATGTTTTACGGTGAAACGGAACAAGTCAGACTCTTTTCCAACTAAGCCTACTGCGGCACAAGCAATCGCAATCGACTGCGGAGAAATCATCTTACCAGTCACACCACCGCTGGTATTCGCAGCAACCAATAACACTTCCGGAATACCAATTTGCTGTGCTGTAGTTGCCTGTAGTGCCGAGAACAAGGCATTTGAAGAGGTGTCTGAACCTGTAAGGAACACACCAAGCCAACCCAAAAATGGCGAGAAGAAAGTAAACGCATGACCTGTATGCGATAAAGCTAAAGCCAAAGTAGCAGATAAACCTGAATAGTTCGCAATAAAAGCAAATGCCAACACCATACCAATTGAATAAATCGGTGTTTTCAACTCATTGAGTGTTTCACCAAAGGTTGTTACTGCCTCACTTGCTTTCATTTTTAAGAAAATAGCGGTGATGATTGCAGCAATAAAAATTGCCGTACCTGTTGCAGAGAACCAGTCAAACTTATAAATCGCCTCGTATGGTTTCATCTCTGCCACAATCGGCGGCATTTTTTCGACCAATTTATGCAAGTACGGCACTTCAAGTTTAAAAATCCAGTGTTCAAGAGCACCATCTTTTGCAAATAATGCTTTAAATGGCTTAACACTCCAGATGGTTACCATGACCGTTAAAATAGCAAATGGAGACCACGCCTTAGCAATTTTCCCAATACTGTAACGTTGAACCGTAGTAGGTTGCTGAGTCAACGTCTGACCCGCTTCAGGTCCAAAACGGAAAATATGTTTTGGTTGCCAAACGCGGAACAGCAAAGTTAAGCTCACCAATGACGCAATTGCAGCGGTAATGTCTGGTAATTCAGGGCCAATAAAGTTAGATGTAAGATATTGGGCAATCGCAAACGAACCACCACCAACGACTACCGCAGGCCAAGTTTCTTTAACACCACGCCAGCCATCCATAATCGCCATAATCCAGAACAGCACAATCAGCGTTAAAAACGGCAACTGACGCCCCACCATCTGGCTAATTTCCATAGTGTCTACACCCGACACCTGCCCAGCCACAATAATTGGAATACCCATTGCACCGAACGCAACTGGTGCTGTATTTACGATCAAACATAAACCAGCAGCATAAAGTGGTTTAAAGCCTAAACCGACAAGTAGTGCAGCGGTAATTGCAACAGGAGCACCAAAGCCCGCCGCCCCCTCAAGGAAAGTACCAAATGCAAAACCAACCAGTAACATTTGCAGACGTTGATCTTCAGTAATCGACAAAATACTTGAACGGATAACTTCAAACTGGCCTGTTTTTACCGAAATCTTGTATAGAAACACTGCCCCGATAATGATCCACGAAATTGGCCATAGACCATAGAAGAAACCATAGATAATGGATGCGAAGGCCATTTGGCCCGGCATTTGATAGAAAAAGAGAGCAATCAATAATGCAATAATAACTGTGCCCGTACCCGCGATACTGCCTTTTAAACGAAAAACAGCCAATGCCAAAAAGAAGAAAATAATCGGGATTAACGCAACCGCACTGGACAGCCAAATATTATTTAAAGGGTCATAAAGTTGTTGCCACATATTGAGCATTGTCATCTCCTTGAAATGCCGGGGCGAATTTTTTTACCTTAAACTTTTAAACATTCAACACAGTTGGTATGACCAATTAAAATTTAAGTGCAAATGTTATTCCTTAAACCGCAGATCGCATCATAAACACAGATATTGGCAAGATCAACAATTAAATAATCACCATAATTGGTATGACCAATACTATTAAGTAAAATCAAGTAATTTCTAATTTATAAATTTATTTATTAGACTAAAGTCGTAAAAATACTTTCTTATAAACTTAAATATTAACTACAGAAATGGAATGAAAAATTTGAATATAAAACTATAAACATACCTGATTCATGATCTATGTATAATGTGCACACAACTCAAACCACATGTATTGAATTGAATAATGACTACTTTAACGTGTTTTAAAGCTTATGATATCCGAGGCAAACTCGGCACCGAATTGAATGAAGAAATCGCCTATAAAATTGGCCGCGCTTACGGACAAATCTATAAACCAAAGACTGTGGTTGTAGGATGTGATATTCGTCTAAGCAGTGAAGCCTTAAAACAAGCGACCATCCGCGGGTTAAATGATGCGGGAGTGGACGTTCTTGATTTGGGCATGACGGGGACTGAAGAAGTTTACTTTGCTGCTTTCCATCTCGATGTACAAGGTGGTATAGAAGTTACTGCAAGTCATAATCCAATGGACTATAACGGTATGAAATTGGTTCGCGAAAATGCTCGTCCAATTAGTGCCGATACTGGTTTAAAAGAAATTCAGGCTTTAGCAGAAACTAATAACTTTGAAGAAGTTAGCCAAAAAGGTACAACGCAAAGCTATAACATTTTGCCTGAGTTCGTTGATCACTTAATTACTTATATTGAACCTGCAAAAATCCGTCCATTAAAGTTAGTAGTAAACGCAGGTAATGGTGCAGCTGGTCATGTGATTGATGCCATTGAAGAAAAATTTAAAGCGCTTAATGTACCAGTTGAATTTATTAAAATTCACCATGAAGCAGATGGTACTTTCCCAAATGGCATCCCTAACCCAATTTTAATTGAAAACCGTGACAGTACCCGAAATGCTGTTCTTGAGCATAAAGCAGATATGGGTATTGCATGGGACGGCGACTTTGACCGCTGTTTCTTGTTCGATGAAAAAGGTCAATTCATTGAGGGCTACTATATTGTGGGTCTATTGGCTCAAGCTTTCTTGATTAAACAGTCAGGCGAAAAAATTGTGCATGACCCACGTTTAGTGTGGAACACGTTTGATATCGTCGACGAATATAAAGGTGTTGCTGTACAGTCAAAATCTGGTCACGCGTTCATTAAAGACGTTATGCGTGAACACAATGCCGTATATGGCGGGGAAATGAGTGCTCATCACTATTTCCGTGACTTTGCTTACTGTGACAGCGGTATGATTCCGTGGTTACTTACTGTTGCCCTGCTTTCTGAAACAGGGCAATCACTTTCAACACTCGTTGAAAATATGATTACCAAGTTTCCTTGTAGTGGTGAAATCAACTTTAAAGTAACTGATACACAAATCACTATTCAAAAGATTTTTGATTTCTATGCTGCTCAAAACCCGGAAATTGACCGTACCGATGGTGTAAGCCTCGACTTTGGTGCGTGGCGTTTTAATGTCCGTGCTTCAAACACCGAGCCTTTACTACGTCTTAATATTGAAAGCCGTGCAGACCGCCAAGCTCAGCCAATGCAACATTATGTAGATGAATTGACTGGATTAATTCAGTCTTAATAGAGTTCATCTCAAAGAGATGGGACATTATTGTTCCATCTCCTTTTGGTTATTCTGCATAATTTTATAAGTATGATTATGTCCATCTAATACATCCTTATTTAGATTTTCATAACCTTTTAACAGCGCTTTCTTATCAAAATTACACGTTGGATTTTCATTGATAAATTTTTGGTGAATGGCACTATAACAACTCGAGACATCATCAACAAATTGATAGTAATCAGATAAAGGTAACCCTGCTAACTTTAATAGTTTTGGAGCAACGAAACTTGCGGCAATATAAGGTTGCTTCAAAGGCTTCTTATCTAATTTATAATTGCTCCACACTACAAACGGTGTCTGGTAATTTTTTAAGTTAGTTCGCTCAGGATCATCTTTAAAAAATCCATAACTCTCATAAACCTCCTGTAGATTTGGCAAATGATCACCAAAAGCAATTAAAATTGTTGGTCGATCTACTGTCTTTAAATATTCAGCGAGCTCTTTTAACTTTTGGTTAGCACGCGCAGTTCCAGCAGTATAAGTACTTAACTTTTGCTTTTCAGTCTCAGACAGCTCTTTGTTAAATTTATAATTTTGCTTACCAAAACGATCATCGTTATACATAGGATGATTTTCAACAGTAATCGCATAAATAAACTTTGGCTGTTGCTCGTTCTCTTCTAAAGTGGACTTAATCGAATCAAAAATAAGATCATCTGTAGCCCATCCTCCCAAATTAAAGACTGTAGAGCGATCTTTTTGGGCAATCATATTTTCAAGCGATATAAATTTATCAAACCCTAGGTCTGGATATACCTTATTACGATTATAATAATAACTGTAGTTATTATGCATTGCGACAGTCTGATAACCAATTGAATTTAAATAATAAGGTAGAGCATAAATTGGCTTTTTCAACTTAGAAACATATAACAATTCATTTGGGAAAAAAGTTGTGTTGAGGCTGGTAAGTACTTCAAATTCGACATTTGCAGTACCTCCACCAAAAGAAGGAGACAATAAATTAGACACTTGATTTTGATGAATAAAAGATAGTAAATCTTTTGGTAAACCACTATCTAAATGATGAGAATCCCAAAAAGATTCTTCCATCACGATAACAATGTTCGGATATTCCTTTTCATCCTCATCTAAAGATTGATCCAAATGATGCTGCTGCAAAATTTGTAGCATGTCTTGCTCAGATACTTTACGGTTAGGTAATAATACACTCGTTACATTATCTAATACCTTAGATATGTAAAACGTCACAAAACCATAATCTTGAATTTTCCGATAGTCCCCAATCCAGTCATTTCTGGTATTTGGAAACTCTTGTAAACTGGCGCAAATCATGGGTTTATTTTCAGAGAAACAAGCCCCAGTAGGATTTTTAATAAAATTTAAATAAATTAAGCCACTACCCAGCAATCCAAAAATAACGATATTGGGAACATAGGTATGAAAAGTCACTTTACTTTCTTTACGTATAGCAATCAGAAGTACAATAAGGAAGAAAATAATGAGCGTGAAAAAAATAAGTTGTAAGTGCCAAGGGGTGGCTTTCATTGCCTCAGGAAGTAAAAAAATATCTTCAGGGCTTAAATTACTAAATAAATATTGTTGCTTCTTTTTATTAATGAAATTTAAAAATATAACGAATAATTGGCTTAAAAAGAGTGCAGTATATTTACGACCTAAGACAATAAAAAAAAGTTGAATTACCGCATAATTAAAGAGAATTGAAAAAATAGCCTTTTCTGAAATCAAATAGCTATAAAACTTATGCCATGTCAGATTCAGATCCCATGCAACATATACACCTATACAGGTAGACAAAAAAGCAATAAAGATAAATAACAGTTGTTGGCGCAGAAAAACCATGACGACAAAAAGAGGCTA
>NZ_JEYB01000022.1:0-57074 GCF_000582255.1 Acinetobacter sp. 1566109
CAAGATAGACAACAGGATAAAGGCTATCTAAGGCTCTATTTTGCCACTCAGTCACTTGCTCAATCACAGCATCGGTAACTTTGCTGATGAGAGATGCTGACACATCGGCATCGTACATTTCTTTGAAGAAGGCTACAATTTCCCTATTAGTCATTCCTTTTGCATACAGTGAGAGGATTTGGTCATCCATACTGGTGATGCGTGTTTGGTGCTTTTTGATAATTTGTGGCTCAAATGAACCTTCTCGATCACGGGGAATATCTAAAGCCAGTTGTCCATCTTGAGTTGTAATGGTTTTAGAACTAAACCCATTACGGCTATTTGAGCCTTTCTTGGGCTGATGCTTTTCATAACCGAGATGGTCTGAAAGTTCAGTATTGAGTGCAGTTTCAATCATGAATTTTTTAAAGACTGCTGTCATTTGGTTTAAGTCTTCTGGTGTTTTTAGACCTTTAGCCAATTCGGCAGCCATACTTTTGATTGTTGCTTCATCCATGTGAAGTACCTTTTGTAATTATCCTCTGAAGGATAAATGAAAATTAAGTACTTACACAAAATTTAGAACAGTCCCGATGGACACGCCCTTCAAGAACATGTTCTTTATGAAATAAATAACTCTAATTTTGAGTTATAAAGGTATAAAATATGGATATATTTCAACCGTTTCAATGAATATAAAATAAAGGTTATTCATCGAAGTCATAACCTACTGAAGTGGAATGCTCCCAATATTCATTAATTTTATCTGCAATAGCTTCCTTATCCATTGTAGTTAAAACATAGAAAAGTTTTGCCTCTTTGTTTTTTCTCAAAATTAATAAATTGTAATAGTCATATTCGGGGCCATTTAGCCCCAATGATGGCTGTTCTTCACAATGCTTCTCAGCCTTGTAATGCCATTCAAGTTTATAAGTATCAATACCATTAGCAGCATTGATCACTATGCCATCATTGGCTCCGCCAATAAATCCAATTTTCATTGCCTGCTCTAAATTGTTATTCGGATAATTTTTAATATAACTTTAAACAAGTACGGTTCAATTTATAAAATGTTTGCCAATACGTATCCTATGTAAATCAAAATAACGAATTCATTATTTCATGGCACGTAAATATTCATAAGCCTCTTTTTCATTACTCTCCAGATGAACTCTTGCTTCTGTCTCATCATTTAAAGTTTCATTTATTATTTTGGTACCTTCATAAGAAATTTGATGACCTATTTGGAAATCTGCTCCTAATGCATCAATCACAATGAATTGTCCAGCAGCATTTGAAGCTATAAAAAAACTATTATTACGATAGCCATATCTAATTGTATATAAGCCCACTTTTATTCCAACTTTTAATAATATTTAAATAATGATAATTCCATAGAGTTCATAGAAAAGCAAAAATACTTATCAAAAAATCACCCCCTAATAAATACAACTCTATATTTTTTAATATATTTTTATTAATCCTCCACCCTATTCCTTTTATATGAATATTTTTCAAAAAAATTTGTTTCAGCGATCTTATTGAGTAGTCTAAGTCTAAGAACTCTCTTGTTATCTCTCTGTTTATCTAGTACAGACTATTTAAATTATAAAATGATGAAATAACCATAAATCAGTCCGTTTTTATCGTCTTTAATGATTATAATCTTAAATTACTTTTCTTCCGTGTCTGTTTCAATTGGAGCTCTCAAAACATGCATAAAATAGTGCTTTTCGATATGGACGGAACTTTATTAGATTTGGCTTTTGATGATTTTATCTGGAACGAATGCTTACCTGAACGACATTCTCAGACGCATCAAATCTCTTTAACACAAAGCCATGAAATATTAAACCAGTTTTATCGTAGCAATAAACATACTCTTTCCTGGTATTCTTCACAGTATTGGACAAAAACGACAGGAGTAGATGTTTTAAATCTTCAAAAAGAATTTCAACACAAAATTAAAATACGATCAGGATGTATGGAGCTACTTAATACTCTAAAAGAACAAGGCTATCAATGCTGGTTAGTGACCAACGCAGACTGTGCAAGCTTACAGTTAAAACTTGATAACATCCCTATTCAAGATTTTTTTGATGTAATTGTATCTAGTGAACAAATTGGTTATGCGAAGGAAGACCTTAAGTTTTGGCAAGAATTACAAGGCTTGCATTATTTTGAACCCCAAAACACTATTTTTTTAGACGATACTATTCAAGTTTTAAAAACTGCAGAAAAATTTGGTATAAGACACTTGTTTACTATCTTACAGCCCTCAACTCTTAAGAGTAAAAGACAGCTACAAGATTTAGAGTATAAAGCACTAGATCAGCTTACAGAGCTACTGTCTATTTTGAATCAAACTGATAGAAAGGATAATGATGTCAAAATTGCGTGAAAACGATGCTGTAGAAACCATGCGTGTCGACAAATGGTTATGGGCAGCACGTTTTTTTAAAACCCGTTCTATTGCTAAAGCTGCAATTGAAGGGGGAAAAGTGCATCACAATAATGAACGTGTAAAAGTTTCTAAAGAAATTCGTGTTGGAATGGAACTTGTTGTTCAACAAGGTTTTGATAAAAAGACAGTTGTTGTTAAAGCACTTTCCAATACCAGAGGACCGGCTCCTATTGCACAACAGCTTTATGAAGAAACCGAAGTAAGTATTGCAAGACGGGAGTTGATTGCTTCGCAACGAAAATTGCATAATCTAGCTCGACCTGACCATAGACCAAGCAAGAAAGATCGGCGACAAATCAATCGGTTTAAACAGGATAACGATCAACATTATGAAGACCACTGGTCATATAATGATGAATAAAAACGTCGAGTTGTGTCGCACTCACATATACAATATATAGAAGCTAGAGAAAAAATCTGTCACTATTAGCCCTGTGAAACAAGTTGAGATTCAATGCATCCACTTGGGTTAAACGTGATGAACATAGAGTATTGAGGTTTTTGAGATGGATGAGAATAAAAGCAAAGCATTACAAGCCGCTTTGAGCCAAATTGAGAAACAATTTGGTAAAAATACGGTTATGCGTCTCGGTGACAACACTGTTCAAGCAGTTGAAGCCGTATCTACAGGTTCTTTAACTTTAGACATCGCATTGGGGATTGGTGGTTTACCAAAAGGCCGTATTATTGAAATTTATGGTCCTGAATCTTCTGGTAAAACCACAATGACATTACAAGCAATTGCTCAATGTCAAAAGTCTGGTGGTACATGTGCCTTCATCGATGCAGAGCATGCCCTAGATCCTCAATATGCACGTAAGCTTGGTGTAGATATTGATAACCTACTCGTTTCACAACCTGATAATGGTGAGCAAGCGCTTGAAATCGCTGATATGCTTGTTCGCTCAGGTGCAATTGATTTAATCGTTGTGGACTCAGTAGCTGCCCTTACACCTAAAGCAGAGATTGAAGGCGAAATGGGTGACTCTCATATGGGTCTACAAGCACGCCTTATGAGCCAAGCACTTCGTAAAATTACTGGTAACGCTAAACGTTCAAACTGTATGGTTATCTTTATTAACCAAATCCGTATGAAGATTGGTGTTATGTTTGGTAGCCCAGAAACCACGACTGGTGGTAACGCTCTTAAGTTCTATGCTTCAGTTCGTCTAGATATTCGTCGTATTGGTCAGGTAAAAGAAGGCGATGAAATTGTTGGTTCAGAAACTAAAGTTAAAGTCGTTAAGAATAAAATGGCTCCTCCTTTTAGAGAAGCTATTTTCCAAATTCTATACGGTAAAGGTACTAACCAATTAGGTGAACTTGTAGATTTGGCAGTACAGCAAGATATCGTTCAGAAAGCTGGTGCATGGTATTCATATCAAGGCAATAAAATTGGCCAAGGTAAGAATAATGTGATCCGCTATTTTGAAGAAAACAAACATATTGCTGAAGAGATTGAACGTAATATCCGTGAGCAATTGTTGACTACAGGTACAAATGGCGCAGTGCAAATTGAAGATGATGAAGAAGAACCAGATCTTTTATTAGAATCTTAATTACACCTAAGTCATAAAAACGCCCTTCGGGGCGTTTTTTACAAGGAAATATATATGTTCAAAAGAAACAATGAACAATCTCAACAGCGTCCACCACTCACTGGCCAGCGTTTACGCTCATATGCTTTTGCTTTACTTACTCGACGAGACTACTCTAAAGCAGAACTCATTGATAAATTAGCCCGTTATGCACAAAATATAGAAGAAGTGAACCAACTCGTTGAAGAGTTATCTGAACAAAATTACCAAAGTGATCAGCGTGTTGCTGAGCAAATGCTTGCAAGTCAGATTCGTAAAGGTAAAGGACCGAAACGCATTCAACAAGCTTTAAAAACTAAACAGATCGAAAATGATTTAATTGCCGACGAAATTCACGAAATTGATTGGGTAGAACAAGCTTATCAACTTAAAGTTAAGAAGTTTGGAGAAGAGATAGAGAAAGACCCAAAACTTAAAGCAAAGCAGATTAGATTTCTACAATATAGAGGATTTGATTTAGATGTAATTTTAAAAGCGATCCAAAGAAAATTGGATTAAAGGAATGGTGGCAACCCCACTAGCAAAACTTCGGCACATCATAGATCTGCTACCGTTGCTACCTTCCGGTCCTGGCGGGGTTCACAGAGTACAATTGCGAAGCCACCAGCGGGGCTACCATTGCAAAACAAAGTATAGAGATTTTTAAAAGAGTTGCAACCCTTCTCTGGCTTTTTCAGCAAGTTTTTGTTTCGATTGATTAATTCATCAGCAAAAATTGCTTAAAACCCCAAAAATGTAGTTTTCTGAACTTATGCTCTTTTCTTATTTTGCATAAAATATGCTTGAAGATTGTAAACTATCCTTGCATTTAAACTGTTAACTGCTTTAATTGCATTGATCAATGAAAAACCTTAGATATTTAGAGAATTGTTTTTTATATTCCTGTGTCAAGGTGGCTTTTATATAAAATTATGGATTTATACACATGCAAATGAAGAAGCATTCTTTATTATTTATTGCCTTAATGAGTACCACTTCTCTATACGCGAACATTCCTATTGAATCTCGTGGTTTAAGTCAAAATGATGGCAGTGCATCTAATACTTCTTCAAGCAATATTTCAGTTCCTACAAACTTAAACTGGGAACTTATGCAAAAAAATCAACAACTAGAAAATGATATCCGCACTTTAAGAGGTCAATTAGAAGAACAAGCGAATGATATTGATCAATTAAAAAAAGACCTTGCGAATAGATATACCGATTTAGATCAACGTTTAGAATTATTACATCAAAAAGTTGACCCTGATAGTGCTACACAAGAAGACGGTACAAATACCAATACTAATAGCGCCACACCTGCTAGTCCATCAGTATCCCAATCTCAGCCTGCAGATGGCAATAAAGTAGTTGCAGCTCCACCTACTCCAACCACCTCTGAACAACAACCTAGTGCACCCGTAACAAACGCTCAACCAGTCACCGCGGCCCAAAATCAATCAAATCCACTTGAGTTAGAAAAAGCCGCTTATACAGTAGCTTTAGATGCTTACAAACAAGGTGGAGCAAAAAAAGCAATTGCTCCGATGCAAAACTTTATTAAAAACCATCCTAACAGTATTTATACAGGCAATGCTTATTTCTGGTTAGCCGAGTTTCATTTAGCTACAGACCCAGTGAACTACAATGAAGCAAAGAAAAACTACAATATTGTCGCTAGCCAATATCCAAACTCTAGCAAGGCACCTCGAGCACTCTATCAACTATATAGTATTGCCAAAGATGTCGATAAGAATACTGTATCAGCTAATCAATACAAAAATAAGTTACTTACTCAATATCCTAAATCTGAAGAAGCTAAATTCTTTAAAAAATAATTTAGGCATAAAAAAAGACACTGTTTTAACAGTGTCTTTTTTTATGCCTTATTGATTAGCGTACAATTCCACGCTCGGATTGCTCAAGAGAGTCAATTAATAATTGAGCTTCTGGAACAGAAGGCAAAATTTCACTTTTAATTTGCTCAACAGCTTGAACAGAGGTTAGACCAGATTTAAATATCAATTTATAAGCTTCTCTTAAGCCCTGAATTGTATTTTTAGACCAACCTTTTCTTCGCATACCTTCAATATTTATACCAAAGGCATGCGCAGGATTACCAGAAGCCATAACATAGGCTGGTACATCTTTAAGAATCAGTGAGGCCCCACCAATCATACTATAAGAGTCAATCTTACAGAATTGATGAATTCCAGAATTACCACCGACAATAACATGATCACCAATATGTACGTGTCCAGCAACACCAACATTATTAGCAAAGATATTGTGATCACCTACAATACAGTCATGTGCAATATGAGTATTTACCATCAATAGGTTATGACTACCTATCTTAGTCAATGAATTATCTTGCACAGTGCCTCTATGTAAGCTGCAATGTTCGCGAATTAAATTATTGTTACCAATTTCCAGCCAAGTTTCTTCACCTTTATATTTGAGGTCTTGACAAACTTCGCCAACACTTGCAAATTGAAAGATCTCATTATTTTGACCAATTCTGGTAAAACCACCTACTACCACATGAGAATGTAATTTAGTACCAGCACCAATAGTCACTTGAGGACCAATAACACAATAAGGTCCGATTTGAACATCTGAAGCAATCACTGCAGATGGATCAATAATGGCGGTAGAATGGATTAAATCGTGATTGCTCATGCCTGCTCTGTTTTTTGGTGTGAAATCATAATCTCAGCGGTTGCTGCTACAATGCCATCAACGCTAGCTGTACAATTGTATTTGTAAATACCGCGCTTCTGCATTACCAACTCGGATTTTAATACAAGTTGGTCGCCTGCAACTACTTGTTTTTTAAATCTAACTCTTTCTGCACCAGCAAACAGGAACAAAGAACCTGGTTTTGGCGTTTCATTGTTCATAATAAAACCTAGAACGCCTGAAACTTGAGCTAGTGCTTCAACAATTAGAACACCAGGCATAATTGGATATTCTGGGAAATGTCCTTGTAGAAACTCTTCATTGATAGAAACATTTTTATAACCAACAATACTATTGTCAGTAACTTCAATCACACGATCAACCAATAAGAATGGGTAACGATGCGGCAAATATTGACGAATCGTTTGAATCTGCATTGGTAATTCAGGGATGGCAAATTTAGGTGTAGTTGACTCGGTCATAATATTCTATTTACGCAAATTAAAAGTTGATTCAAGAGACTCTATTTGAGCTTGTATATGATCAAGTCGTTTAGTGATTTGGGTCAATGGCACATCTGCTAATTGTCTCAAGCGCACAATCGTCTTTTTCCACTGACTATTTTCGAACAATCCAATTCCTGAAGAATAAGTTCCAGCCTCAGAAATATTTTTTGTGACCATTGACATTCCAGTTAAAGTCACATTATCAGCAATTGAAAGGTGACCTGCTACCCCACATGCGCCTGCAAGAATACAGTTTTTGCCAATTTTTGTACTACCCGCAATGCCACAGGTAGCTGCAATAGCAGTATTTGAACCAATATGAACGTTATGTGCAATTTGCACAAGGTTATCAATAATTACACCATCTTCTAAAATTGTATTATCAAGAGCACCCCGATCAATACTACAATTTGATCCAATTCGAACGTCATTTCCAATTAGAACTGATCCTAACTGAGCAATACGGTGCCATTTACCTTGATAGGGAGCAAAACCAAAACCTTCGCTACCAATTACAGTATTTGAATGAACACGCACCCGATCACCCAATTTAGAACTACCGGTAATGGTGACATGAGAGTCAATAAAACAGTCTTTCCCAACTTCTACATCATCATCAAGTTTGGTATGTGATTGAATGATTGTGTTATCACCTACTACACAATTCTCACCAATGACTACATAGTGACCAATATAAGCAGCTTCTGAAATAACAGCAGAAGGATGGATTTGAGCAGTACTTTCTATACCTTTTGAAGTAAGCTTTTTATCAAATACATGAGTAAGGATTGCAAAAGCAAGATAAGGATTATCAACAATAATAAAATTATCTTTTTCAGGAAGATGTTCTTTTAAAGCAGCAGTAACAATGAAAGCCCCTGCACGACTTGCTTTAGCTTGTTCGAGATATTTATCACCATTTACGAAAGTAAGATGATTAACCTCTGCATTTTCTAAACTTGCTAGGTTCGAAAATTGAAGACTACCTTCACCAATTAACTCACCTTTAACAAGGTGAGCTAATTCATCTAAACGAAATTGTTGCACTTTCATTAATTTATTTCATTGAATTAACCTTTTGTATCATTTTATCAGTTAAATCATACTTAGCGTCATAGGCAACAGTTGAATTTTTATTCAAAATAAAGTCAAGATTATTTTCTTTTCGTAATTGCTCAGCAGCTTGCTTAACTCTAGACTCAAAAGTTGTGTTCATACTTTGCAAGCTAGTTTGAACTCTTGACTGTAAGCCCTGTTGTGTTGAATTAAATTCATTTAATTTTGATTGATACTGAGATTGTAATTTTTTAATCTCATCATCTTTCATTTTTTGACCTTGCGTCTGCGCTTGACGTTGAAGCCCTTCTAACTCTTTACCCAATTGCTCAAGTTTAGTGGTTGTTGGTTTAACTGACTGATTTAAGCTTGCGTTTTGTTGTTTCAAATAAGTACTGCTCTCAACAACTTTAGCAAGATCAATCACCCCATAACCCGCTGCATTAGCTGCTACCGAAGCCACCGTCAAGCCTAACCCTAACATTAATGTATTTAATTTTTTCATGTAAATTTCTTTCCTTATTTCGTTGTTCAATAAGATCGTACTTAGAAAGTACGACCAATTTCAAACTGGATTTCTTTAGTTTCATCACCCGGTTTATCATTTAGCGGGAATGCATAGCTAAGTGATAATGGTCCAATCATAGTAATCCAGGTTACACCCACACCCACGCTATAACGTAAGTTACCTAAATCAAAGCCATAGTTATCTTCACAATATTTCTTAACATCTGTAATAGTTTGGCCATTAATCATCATGCCTTTATCACCGTATACAGAGTTATTAATATTACATTTGGTATCGAAGACCTGACCACCTTCTGCAAATAGTACAGGACGTACTTGACGAGTCCAATCACCTTTAAATGGCATAGGTAATGCTAATTCAGTACCAAATTGAACTAGAGCATTACCACCCACATTTTCAGGTGAAGGATCATTCTGTTTTGTTTCTTGTAAATTTACACTGGCATATTTAGGCCCTAAAGTACTATTGTCATAGCCTCGAACAGAACCATAACCGCCGGCATAGAAGTTTTTATAGAATGGTAAATCGTTACCATAACCCAGCTTACCATAACCACGAAGCACAAAGCCTGATTTACCAATCGGTAAGAATGCTTGTGTATCATAAGTTAATTTTTGATAGTCAACATCACTACCTGGCAAGCCAATTTCAAGACCTACTCGGTGAGACATACCTGATGTTGGGAAAATCGGTCTATTTAAAGTGTTATATGACCAACCCAAGTTTAAATTATAAGTAAAGAACTCGCCATCAAAAGCACTATCATATTCTTTAAAACCACCTTCACATGTATCAGGTATTGGTTGATTTGTTTCAGGGTCAGTCTCGGTCTTACCAGTTGGACACCAATTCGACTTACCAGTTGCCTTACCACCATTTGCCAATAAATAGTCACGCACATAGGTAGAAACATAAGGGCCAGTCGTTACTTTAGTATTATCAATACCTAGAGATGCACTTAAGCTTTGGTTTTCATCAATTGGATAACCAAAGCTTAAACTACCACCAAAACTATCCGTTACGTAGTTGTTAACGTTATAGTTATCATTTAACTTAGTTTTACGATAATAAACGTTATAACCACGACTTACCCCATCGATAGTAAAGTATGGGTCAGTAACACTTAGATTGTAATAGTCTTGAGTTTCTGAACGAGACAAATCAATTGCAACTCGGTTACCAGTACCCATAAAGTTAGTTTGGCTAAGTCCAGCTTGGAACGTAATACCACCATTTTGTGAATAACCTACAGCTAATGTGGTAGTACCTGAATGTTGTTCTTCAACATTTACGTTCAAATCGACTTGGTCAGGAGAGTTTGGAATACGAGCTGGCTTAATATCAACTGTTTTAAAGAAACCTGTACGTTCTAAACGAACTTTAGACAAGTCAATTTTTTCATTACTTGCTAATGCACCTTCCATTTGGCGCATTTCACGACGTAATACTTCATCGGAAGTTTTACTATTACCAGTAAAGTTAATACGACGCACTGTCACTTGCTGACCTGGGTTTACATAATAATTTAGGTCAACAACACCAGTTTCATTATTAATTTGCGGAACAATATTCACATCAGCAAAGTAATAACCTGCGTTACCATACTTTCGTAGAAGTAATTGCTTAACTGCATTTACCTTTTCTTGTGAATAGGTATCGCCATCTTTATAAATTTTTAGTGCTTGTAACTCTTCAGGCTTATAAAGCGCATCACCTAAGAATTTAGTTTGACCAAATTTAAATTGGTTACCTTCCTCAACAGCAACTTCAATAAAGATATGTTTTTTATCTTCACTAATATTAAGCTGGGAATTATTAATATTAAAATTAATATAACCCTTGTTAAGGTACATAGCACGTAATGCTTCAAGGCTTGCAGCCATTTTCTCACGCGCATAACGGTCATTACGTGTAACGATTGAAGCCCAACCACTTTCTTTAACAGCAAATGCCTGTTTGATTTCACTGTCTTTAAAAACAGTATTACCAATTACATTGATATCAAAAACTTTTGCTGGCGTTCCTTCGTTAAAATTAAGTTTTAATTCAACGCGGTTATTTGGTCGCGCAACGGTATCAACAGTAACACTAGCATCATAACGACCTTGTTGGGTGTATTGCTGCTCTAGTTCTGTTTGAATGGTTTGCAAAGCAGATTTCTTGAAAACCTCACCTTCTGCAACACCCATTTTTTTAAGGCCTTGTTCTAATGCCTCTTTAGGAATAAGTTTATTACCCTTAAATTCAAGTTTTGAAATAATAGGGCGTTCAATAACATTAAAGACCAAAGTATCGTTATCTTTTGATGCTTTAATATCATCAAAAAGACCCGTGGCATACAATGTTCGAATTGCTTCGGCGATCATCGGTTCATTAACGCGATCGCCACTGTTGATTGGCAACATGGTATAAACATTTGCAGGAGTAAGACGGACTAAGCCGTTTACACGAATATCTCTAACAACGAAATCATCAGCTGCATATGCTTGTTGTACCGCTGCCATAGCGCTAACAAGTGCCAAAGGCATTAAAAAATGTGTGTGCCGCATGCCAGTTTTTTCCAGTAAGTTATAAATCCATATACGTTTACAAACGCATAAAGTCATTAAATAAAGCTAAAAGCATCATACTACCGAGCAGTACCATACCAATTTTTAGACCAAACATTTGTATTTGTTCAGAAACAGGTTTCCCTCGAATAGCTTCAATAATGTAATACACTAGATGACCACCATCTAACATTGGAATTGGTAATAAGTTTAAAATTCCAAGACTTACACTCATTAAAGCCATAAAAGAGATAAAAGTTTCCCATCCCATTTCTGCACTTTGTCCAGCAACTTTTGCAATGGTAATTGGGCCAGAAAGATTTTCTAATCCAATTAATCCTTTAACCATTTTCACTATTGAATTCAAAATCATGCTAGAGATTTGGCCAGTTTTATCAAGTGCCATTTCAAAAGCTTGTATTGGAGTATATTGAATTGTTTGCTTATATTCGTCAGGAATTGTAATTTTTCCAGCATCACTTTTTACACCAAGTACACCATTGACCTGTCCCATATTATCCCGCTTTCCTTGCGGCATAACTTGTAAATGCACTAATTGCGCATGGCGTAAAACATCAATATTAAGCAATTTTTCTGGAGAACGCTGTACGACTTCAACAACATCAAACCAATCTTTCATAGGCTGGCCATCAATCGCAACAATACGATCACCTACTTTCATTCCTTGACGAATAGCCGCACCATCTTCTGTTAAATCTGTTACCACAGCAGGAATTACAGGACGATAAGGCAAGAAGCCTAATATATCCAATGCAGATTCATTCTGGTTTTTTAAAAAATCTTTAACAGGTAAGACAAAATTTTTCTCTGTACCTGCACGATCAACATCGATATTTATAGTACCTGTCTCGCCTACCCGATCAATTAAAGCAAAGTTTAGTTTTTCCCAAGTTGCAGTCTCTTTTCCATCAACAGCAATAATTTTGTCCCCCACATGCAATTGAGCCTCTGCAGCTGGAGAATTTGGAATAATTTTACCAATTTTGGTATTTAATTGTTGTTGTGCTGGTAAAAACAAAACCCAAAAGAGAAGTACAGCAAAAATTAAGTTAATTAGTGGCCCTGCAGCAACAATAGCTATACGTTTCCATGGTTTTTGTCTATTAAAAGCATACGGTAGATCTTGTTCTGCGACATTACCTTCACGCTCGTCCAACATTTTGACGTAGCCACCTAAAGGTAAAGCAGAAAGCTGATACTTGATACCCGATTTTTTAGAGGTCCATTTCAATAAAGTTGGACCAAAACCAATTGAGTAAACTAAAACTTTAACCCCAAGTTTGCGTGCAACCCAGTAATGGCCAAACTCATGAATTGCAATTAAAGGACCAAGTAAAAGAGCTGCTGCTGCAATCATAAAAAGCGCATTCATTTCAGCCTCCAATACTTGATATATATTTCTGAGCTATAGATCGAGCCACTTTATCTTTATCTAAAATGCACTCAATGCTTTCAGCTGCGGCATTCTCTAACTCTTGCAAAGTATGCTCTACCACTTGTGGAATATGTGTAAATCCAATCCTTTCCTTTAAGAATGCTTCAACAGCAATTTCATTTGCCGCATTCAAAATGGTAGGTGCCAAACCTCCTGCACGCATTGCTTGTCTTGCTAAATTTAATGCAGGAAATTTTTGGGTATCGGGCGCCTGAAAATTAAGTTGAGAATACTCAAATAAATCTAAAGCAGGAACACTTGTTTGTAAACGCTCAGGCCATGCTAATGCATGTGCAATTGGCGTACACATATCAGGATTACCCATTTGTGCTAATGTTGAACCATCAACATACTGCACCATAGAGTGAATAATACTTTGTGGATGAACAACAACTGTAACAAAATGTTCAGATATTGAAAATAAATGACACGCTTCAATTAACTCCAACCCTTTATTCATGAGAGTAGCCGAGTCAACTGAAATTTTTTGCCCCATTGACCAATTTGGATGTTTACATGCTTGTTGGGGTGTTACATGTTCCAACTGTTCCAAGGAATGATTTAAGAATGGGCCACCAGATGCTGTTAGCAATATTTGAGATACGCCTAGTTGTGGTTGTCCAGTTCTCTCAACTTGCAAATAGTTATGAGGTAATGACTGAAAAATGGCATTATGCTCTGAATCCACTGGTAATAATAATGCCTGATGATCACGAGCAGCTTGCATCATGATTTCACCAGACATAACCAATGCTTCTTTATTTGCAAGCAATACTCGTTTACCAGCTTTAACAGCTGCCAAAGTAGGCAACAGTCCCGCTGCCCCGACAATTGCTGCCATAACAATATCAACATCTGTATGTGATGCGATCTCAACTAGACCATCTTGCCCAATTAAAATATCAATACCTTGTATATTTTGTTGAGCAAATAAGGTGGTTAGTTCAACTATTTTCTGTTCAGGAACAACGACCACTTTAGGGCGGAACTGTTTGCAGATTTCAACAAGTTCAGAAATTCGACTATGTGCCGAAACTGCAAAGACTGAATACTTATCTGGATGTTGGCTTAAAATTTTTAATGTACTTTGCCCAATAGAACCAGTTACACCCAATATGCAAACAGATTGTGTCATCTATAAATCTACACCAATAAGCTTTAATATATACATTCCCGTTGCAAAAATCGGGGCTGCCGCGAGTAAAGAATCAATACGATCCAACACACCACCATGACCTGGCAAAACACGGCCAGAATCTTTAATACCAGCACGGCGTTTAATCATCGACTCAAATAGATCACCTAATACTGAACCGAATACTGTGACTAAAGATAAGATCAGGAATAAAAGTTGTTGAACCCAAGTTAAGTTTAAATATTGATATTGCACTACAAGCATTACAATAATTGTAGTGAGAATACCACCATATAAACCTTCTACTGATTTATTAGGGCTTACCGTAGGTGCTAATTTTCTCTTACCGAATTTACGACCTACGAAGTAAGCTCCACTATCTGCACCCCATACAAGCAAGAACAAATACATCAACCACCATGGTGAGCTTTGCCATACTACAAAAATTGCAGTCACTGCTGCACAGATAAGAATTAAACCAATGACATAAAGGGTCGCGTTATACCACCCATCAAATTCAGGAAAGGACTTAACCCAATATACACTAACGAGCCAAGTTAAAATTGAAGCAGACCATAGCAGTAATGCAATGTCGTGAAAGAACAAGGCAACGCCCGAAACAAAAGCAACAAGTAGACCATAACCCCATGCTTTAGGTTTTACTACGGCGCCAGCTTCATGAGGCATCAACTTATACCATTCATACCCCGCAACCGCTGCTGCTACAATCATAAGTACCAACATTGGATAATGTGATTGCGTAGCAAACATACAGCTTAAAACAACTGCAACAAGTACCAATGCGGTAACAATCCGCTCTAACATTATAATTTCTCGATTTTCTCTTGCTGAATTTGTTCAGATGTTTTACCGAAACGACGTTCACGCCCTGAAAAAACATTCAGTGCATGATCGAATTCCTCGACTGTAAATTCCGGCCACAAAGTATCCGTAAAATACAGTTCCGCATAAGCTGCTTGCCATAACAAGAAGTTAGATATACGGAAATCTCCACCTGTACGGATCAACAAGTCCACAGCTGGCAGATCGTTTAGACTGACATATTTTTCGAACAAATCAACATTTATTTGATCAGCGTCAATTTCACCACGTGAAACTGCTTGGGCAACTTGTTTAGCTGCATTTGCAATATCCCACATACCACCATAGCTAATCGCAATGGTTAATGTCATGGTGTCATGATGTACTGTTTGTTGCTCTGCATCTTCCATTAAGGCAACTAAATGTGAAGGTAATCTAGAACGATCCCCTATAAAACGCAAAGCAATATTGAATTTCTTCATGCGAGGTATTTGCTCATGAATGGTTTCTTCAAGAAGCTTCATAAGCAGATCGACTTCATATTGTGGTCGATTCCAATTTTCACTCGAAAATGCAAAAACAGTTAAAGCACGGACACTAGTTTTTATACAATGTTCAACAATAGGATCAAGAATATTTTTACCTTCTCGATGCCCATCACCTTTTTGCATTTGATTTTTCTTTGCAAAGCGGTTGTTGCCATCCATAATGATGGCAACATGCTTAGGAAGATGATACTCTTCTGATTCGGTCATAAAATTAGACCTTCATCAATTCTGCTTCTTTCGCTGCAAGACGCTTATCTACTTCTGCAACATATTTATCAGTGATTTTTTGGATATCATCACCTGCACGACGCTCATCATCTTCAGAGATTTCTTTCTCTTTCAATAATGCTTTGATATCACCTAAAACATCACGACGAATGTTACGAATAGCAACTTTTGCATTTTCAGCTTCACTGCGTGCAACTTTCTGCATATCACGGCGTGTTTCTTCAGTTAAAGCTGGTAAAGGTACACGGATTGAATCAGCAGTAATTGGATTCAAACCTAAATCACTTTCACGAATTGCTTTATCAATAGCAGATACCATTGTACGTTCAAACGGTTGAACGATAAGCGTACGAGAATCTTCAACACCAACGTTCGCTACTTGGTTTAAAGGCACATCAGAACCATAGTAAGGAACCATTACCCCATTTAAAATTGATGGGTGTGCACGGCCGGTACGAACTTTAGCAAACCCTTGTTCCAAAGACTCAAGAGTTTTCATCATACGCTGTTCGCTGTCTTTTTTCAGATCGTTAATCATATGATCTTCCTTACTTATTTATTCAAGGATGTATATAACAAATTTAATTTAGCGCTAGTATAAAGAGCTTTGCAGCACACGTACATTATTTAGTAACGCGTGTACCCTCTTTTTCACCCATTACAACTGATAAAAGCGCACCAGATTTATTCATATCAAATACTTGCAATGGCACATTGTGGTCACGACATAAGCAAATTGCTGTTAAATCCATAACACCTAACTTCTCATCTAACACCTGATCAAAGGTTAAATGATCGTATTTCACTGCATCTTCGTATTTGCTAGGGTCTTTATTATAAACACCGTCTACTTTGGTTGCTTTCAAAATTAAATTTGCTTCAATTTCAATACCACGTAGACAAGCTGCTGTATCAGTTGTAAAGAATGGATTACCTGTTCCCGCAACGAAAACACAAACTTCGCCCTGGCTTAAATGACGGATTGCATCACGACTTGAATATGACTCTACAACAGTACCAATTGGTAATGCAGACATAAGACGAGTTCTAATGTTTCGACGCACTAATGCATCACGCATTGCCAAACCATTCATGACAGTTGCAAGCATACCCATCTGGTCACCTGTTACACGGCCAACCAAGCCATCTTTTTGTAACTGGCTACCACGATATAAGTTACCACCACCAACAACGATACCTACTTGCACACCCAAGCCTACCAAATGCGCAATAGAAAGTGACATCTGATCTAAAACTTGAGCATCAATACCCATATCTTTATTACCTGATAAAGCTTCACCAGATAATTTTAATAAAATTCGTGAATAACGGGGGCTGATTGTTTCCGCCATGATTTTGCTCCAAGACCTCTTAAACTGAATGCTTTTTGAATCGCGATTCGATTAGACCGATTTAATTTTAATTAACTTTGCAAATAAGTCGTATTCATCCGCATCGGTAATTTCGACTTCCAACATATCGCCTGGTTGAATCGTGCTCTTATCGATATCTTCTACAAAGACATTACCGTCAATTTCCGGAGCATCGGCATAAGAACGTGCAACAGCAACAGGATATTCATCTTCCAAACTATCGACTAATACAGTCATTGTTTGACCAATACGTTTTTGTAATTTGGCAGCAGATATTTGCTGCTGCACTTGCATAAAGCGCTCGTAACGCTCTTGCTTAATTTCTTCTGGCACATGATCTGGTAAATCATTTGCCGTAGCGCCTTCTACTGGTGAATAGGTAAAGCACCCTACACGATCAAGTTGAGCTTCAACCAACCAATCGAGCAAAATCTGGAAGTCTTCTTCAGTTTCGCCTGGAAAACCAACCACAAAAGTAGAACGGATTACAAGATCAGGGCATTTTTCACGCCATAATTTAATTTTTTCTAAAGTATTTTCACTATGCGCCGGACGTTTCATTAATTTAAGAACACGTGGGCTTGCATGTTGGAAAGGAATATCGAGGTATGGCAAGATTTTACCTTGAGCCATCAAATCGATTACTGCATCAACATGTGGATATGGATATACATAATGTAGACGAACCCAGATTCCAAGCTGACCAAGTGCTTCACACATGTCAAAGAATTTGGTTTTTACAGGTTGTCCATTCCAGAAGTCCAGCTTATATTTAGTATCTACACCATAAGCTGAAGTATCTTGTGAAATAACCAAAATTTCTTTCACACCTGCGCGTTTTAATGCGGCAGCTTCTTCTAATACGCTACCAACCGGACGTGATACTAAATCACCGCGCATGCTTGGGATGATACAGAAGGTACAACGATGGTTACAGCCTTCAGATATTTTCAAATAAGCATAATGTTTAGGTGTTAAACGGATACCTTGCTCAGGAACAAGATCAATAAACGGATTATGTTTAGGCGGTGCTGGCACATATTCATGTACAGCTTCCATAACGTCCTGGTAAGCTGCTGCACCAGTGACTTTTAAAACATTAGGGTGCATTTGACGAATTTTATCTTCGTCTTTACCCAAACAACCTGTAACAATAACTCGGCCATTTTCACTCATGGCTTCGCCAATTGCATCTAACGATTCTTGTACTGCAGATTCAATAAAACCACAGGTATTAACAACAACTAAATCAGCACCATCATAATCTGATGCAACTTGATAACCTTCAGTCTTTAACTGAGTTAAAATTCGTTCAGAATCTACCAATGCCTTAGGACAACCTAAAGAAACAAAACCGACTTTGGGGGTCTTCATGAATCTGCGCTCCACTTGAATGCGCGTATTGTATGTCTTTTCTCGCCTCAAGCATAGGTGGAAACCCCACTCTTTGTGTAATGCACCAAAATACAACCAATATTTGCACCAAAACTCAATATTGCACCAAGTTGGATCATGATATTATTGGTATATACATCCATATTTTTGACCAAAAGATATTAAGAACGATTTTAGAGCGCTTTAACTACGCTTGGAACCTGAAAATAATCCATAAACAAAGTTGGCGTACATTTTGCATCATGCATGTTCTATAACGGTGAAAACCGATAACTAATGAAGATGCCATTGCGCCATTTTAAGACAGGAACGATTCGCTAATGGATCAACACACACCTATCGACTATCGCCTTTTGGTAGACAACTTAACTACTGCGATTTTACTAATCGATAGTAACTTTAATATTTTTTATTTAAATTCTGCTTGTGAAGCACTTTTTGACATTAGTTTGCTTCGCGCTTCTGGACAACCGGTTTTAAATTTACTTCATGCCCCTGATGATACTTTTAATACGCATGAAGCGTTACTCAATACTCTAAAAACAGGACAGCCTTATACACGTCGTGAAGCTGTAATTAATGTTAACTTTAAAGACTTACATGTTGATTATACGGTTTCACAGTTAAATGCAGGCAAAAGCTACCACCCGCTCTTACTTATTGAGCTAAATCCAATTGATCGGATGTTGAAAATTTCTAAAGAAGAAAACCTAATTCAACAACATCAGGTGGCTAGACAACTGGTTAGAGGTGTGGCTCATGAGATTAAAAATCCTCTGGCTGGTATCAGGGGTGCAACTCAGTTACTTGCTCGTAGTTTAAATGACGAGAGTTATGCTGAATTTACAGATGTCATTATTAATGAGGTAGACCGTCTCACCAATTTAGCAGACACTATGCTAGGTTCAAGACAACTGCCGAGTTATGAAAATGTAAATGTGCATGAACCTTTGGAACGTGTACGCTCTTTAATCGCAAATCAAACCAAGAAAAAAATCAAAATTACGCGTGACTATGATTTATCTTTACCGGATGTAAAAGCCGATCGAGATCAACTTATCCAAGTCATGCTCAATATTAGCGTTAA
This sequence comes from Acinetobacter sp. 1566109, assembly GCF_000582255.1. Lineage (NCBI taxonomy): Bacteria > Pseudomonadati > Pseudomonadota > Gammaproteobacteria > Moraxellales > Moraxellaceae > Acinetobacter > Acinetobacter sp. 1566109. The sequence goes on from NZ_JEYB01000022.1 coordinate 19,386, forward strand.
TGCAATTCAAGCTATCACAGAAAATAAATCTTTTTTTATAGATCAAGAGCCTGAATTAATTTTACGTACCCGAATTCAACGTCTAGTCACTATTAATGGTGTACTCAATCGCTCTGCGGTACGAGTCGATATTGAGGACAATGGACCGGGTATTCCCGAAAGCATTTTAGAGTCTGTGTTTTATCCTTTGGTTACAGGACGAGCAAAAGGCACAGGCCTTGGCCTGAGTATTGCACAGAACATCATGCATCAACATAACGGAATGATTGAATGCCAATCAGTTCCTGGAAAAACAATGTTTAGCTTATATTTACCTTGGGAGTCAGACCGTGTCGCGAAATAAAATATGGGTTATTGATGACGATCGCGCCATGCGATGGGTACTTGAAAAGACCTTTAAAGAAGAAGGATTTGACGTCACCAATTTTGAAGAAGCTCAAACAGCACTCGAACGTTTACATCATGATGCGCCGGATGTCATCTTAACTGACATCCGTATGCCAGGCATTGATGGGTTAACTTTCTTATCTAAAGTAAAAAATTCTCATCCCGATTTGCCAGTGATCATTATGACAGCGCATTCGGACTTAGAGTCTGCTGTATCTAGCTATCAAACTGGTGCTTTTGAGTATTTACCAAAACCGTTTGATATTGATGAAGCTTTAGCTTTAGTCAATCGAGCAATTTTACATATCAATAAATTGCAGCAGCAAGAGGCTACAAAAACTGCTTCTCCGCTACAATCGACAGAAATTATTGGTGAATCTCCGGCTATGCAAGAGGTTTTCCGAGCAATTGGTCGCTTATCTCAGTCGCATATTACCGTTTTAATTAATGGTGAGTCAGGAACAGGTAAAGAATTAGTTGCACATGCTTTACATAAACATTCACCACGCCGAGCCAAACCATTTATTGCTCTAAACATGGCAGCAATTCCGAAAGACTTAATCGAAACGGAATTATTTGGCCATGAAAAAGGTGCTTTTACTGGCGCTAATACTCAACATCAAGGTCGCTTTGAACAAGCCAATGGCGGCACTCTCTTCCTTGATGAAATTGGTGACATGCCATTTGAAACACAGACGCGATTACTACGTGTACTCGCAGATGGTGAGTTTTACCGCGTTGGCGGGCATATTCCTGTTAAAGTTGATGTTCGGATCGTAGCGGCAACACATCAAGATTTAGAAAAATTGGTAAATGAAGGTCGCTTCCGTGAAGACTTATACCACCGTCTAAATGTAATTCGTATTCATATTCCTAAGCTTGCACATCGAAGTGAAGATATTCCGATGTTAGCTCAACATTTCTTGGCTCGTGCTGGTAAAGAGTTAGGCGTAAGTCCAAAGATTTTACGTACCGAGACAACCGACTATATGCAGCAATTACCATGGCCCGGTAATGTTCGTCAGCTTGAAAATACCTGCCGCTGGTTAACCGTCATGATTACTGGCCGTGAGGTTTACCCAGAAGATTTACCTTCAGAACTTAAACAAGTTCCACTCCAAAAAAATAGTGAAGCTAGCCAACCTGCTCCATCTTTTGAGCGTATTTCTTTACATCATTGGGATGAGCTACTAAGTCAATGGGCAATTCAAAAACTCAAAAATGGCGAAATGAAGATTTTGGATATTGCTACACCAATGTTTGAGCGCACTTTAATTAATGCTGCACTACAACAAACTCGTGGGCGCAAACGTCATGCAGCCGAGCTATTAGGTTGGGGGCGTAACACTCTAACCCGAAAGTTAAAAGAACTAGGTATGGATTCTGCTGATGACGATGATGAGGATGAACACAAAGTAACTTTGTCTGAAGCTTAATAATCATTCGTAAAAGAAAAAGCGACTAAATCCATTAGTCGCTTTTTCTTTATCTTGATTTACATTGAAAAGACATGGTTAAACTAAAATGTGAACATACAGTTACATCATTAAAAACCTTCAAAATATTTCATAAATATTTGTATTTTAAAATATTTATTCAAATTAAATTTTATATTACTGTTTATCAAGCAACCTAAAAATATAGCGATGACCATCCTTAAAGATAGTTTTGTTATACTAGTTAAGCAGTATTAATTGTCGTTATTAAATTTTATGCATGATCCAGTCCTTGAGTCATATCATCCTATATGTGACAAACCTCAAACACGTCGCGGTGTAGAACGTCGTTTAGCACTATTGCTAAGCGCAACCGAACTGTTTTTGGAAAAAGGATATGATGCTGTCTCTTTAGATGACATCGTCAATCATGCTGGTGGTTCAAAAGCTTCTATTTATAAATACTTTGGTAATAAAGAGGGCTTATTTACTGCAATTTGCGATTACCGCCGTGAGATGTTCTTTAAAGATATTTGTATTGCATTTCAACCAGATCAGGCTTCTTTAAAAGAATACTTAATTCAAACTCTCATCCGTTTTTATAACCACATTATTCAACCTGAGCATATTGCTTTTTTACGTTTGGTTATTGAACAAACCCAGTGTAATGCAACTTTGAGCCAATATTTATACGAAAAATGCGCTCAAGACGTACAAAATACCATTGCTCAAGCACTACTTATTTCTCATCAGGCAGGTGAAATTACTTGTACCTCTCCAGATCACTCATCTCTCATGTATTTTGGGATTTTACGTGATATTGAGTGGCGTATGATTATGGGCATGCCACTGCCAACCAATGAATATGAAGTATTTGATTATATTCATTATTGTGTAGAAATTTTCTTAAAAGGCCATCATAAAGTCTAATTCTTTTGCATTTTGAAATGCTTATAGTATAGTAGACTTCTTTTTTCCCACATCCACCCAGCCAACAACAGATAATTGTTGTATTTCAAAGACAATTATTATGGAGTAGCTACATGGCTTTAAGACATTTCCTGACTTTACGTGATCTATCTACATTAGAACTCAATCGCGTTTTACAGCGCGCAAGCGAACTAAAAAAAATGCAACAAAGCAATAAGGTGTATCAACCTTTTGTTGGTAAAGTATTGGGAATGATTTTTGAAAAATCGAGTACACGTACGCGTATTTCTTTTGAAGCCGGTATTAATCAATTTGGTGGTAGCGCTATCTTTTTATCACCTCGCGATACACAGCTAGGTCGCGGTGAACCTATCGAAGATTCAGCACGCGTTATTTCAAGTATGCTTGATATTGTGATGATTCGTACGTTTGGTCATGACATTGTTGAACGTTTTGCATCTTATTCAAAAGTTCCTGTGATTAATGGTCTAACTGATGACCACCACCCTTGTCAGCTACTCGCAGATTTACAAACTTACATTGAACATCGCGGTAGTATCGAAGGTAAAACCGTAGCGTGGATTGGTGATGGCAATAATATGTGTAACTCATATATTGAAGCTGCACATTTAATGGGTTTTAAATTAAAAATTGCTTCACCCAAAGGTTTTGAACCTAAACCTGAATTTTTAGCAGAATTTGGTCATTGCGTTGAGCTTTTTGATAATGCTGAAGATGCGGCTGTAAATGCTGACCTTATCGTTACAGATGTTTGGGCAAGCATGGGGCAAGAAGAAGAACAAAAATTACGTAAGAACGCATTTGCAGCTTTTCAGGTAAATGAAAAACTGATGAGTATTGCACACCCAGATTGTTTATTTATGCATTGTTTACCAGCTCATCGCGGTGAAGAAATTTCAGAAACAATGCTTGATCATAAAAACTCTGTTGTATGGGATGAAGCTGAAAATCGTCTACATGCACAAAAAGCTTTAATGGAATTTTTATTGAATGAAAATTTAAAAAAAGCTTAATCTTGATATAAAAGCAGCACCTTTAAGGTGCTGTTTTTTTTACTTCTATAAAATACTTATTTTTCTAGTTTATTTTTTTAAAATTTTTCATGATGTTGCTGAATATATAAACAGTCTATATTTCAACTACACTCTAGAATCGTGTATAACATTCTACACAATAAGCCAAGCCAACTCTTGTAGAGTGCGATTATGACAACCCTTGAAGAATCACTATCTCAAATCCCTGCATTTTCAATTATTCATGAACATTTGTTTAGTTCAGCACAACCTTCTATTGAACAGCTTAAACTTATTAAAGAGTATGGTTGTAGTACAGTTATCAATTTAGCTTTGACAAACTCACCAGATTGTATTGAAAACGAAGATCTGGTTTGTCTTGAGTATGGTTTAAATTACATTCATATTCCAATTGACTGGGAAACACCATCTTCTGACCAATGCTTACTGGTTTTAGATTTAATTGATCATTTGGTTCAAAATGAAATTGTTTGGTTACATTGTGCCAAAAATAAACGCGTAAGCTGTCTTATGTATGTCTACAGACAATTTTATATGAATATGGACATGCCTACTTCCCAAGATTTACTGCACGAAATTTGGGAACCAAATGAAACTTGGACAGGTCTTATCCATAGTATTACCTTACAGCTACAAGGCCGTAAGGCTACTTTAGAACTCCAGCAGTCTTTGCAACAAGCTGATGATTTAGTCTAATTAGAGATTAATACCGTCGCTGTTGCTAAAATTCCTTCTTGGCGACCAGTAAACCCGAGTTTTTCGGTAGTGGTCGCTTTGATGCTAATTTGATTTAAATCCACATTCAAAACATCCGCAATGCTTTGTCGCATCTCTAAATTATGTTTCGCTAATTTAGGACGTTCGCAGGCTACAGTAATATCAGCATTATTCAAACGATAACCACGGTCTAAGATTAGTTGATAAACGTGTTTTAGTAGTACACGACTATCTGCACCCTTAAACTCTGGATCGGTATCTGGAAAATGCTGACCAATATCTCCAAGCGCTAGTGCACCTAATAAAGCGTCACATAGTGCATGTAACACGACATCACCATCAGAATGTGCTTTCAGGCCATGCGTATGCGGAATCTGAATGCCAGCTAAAGTTACGAAGTTACCCTCTTCAAAGGCATGCACATCCATTCCTTGACCAATACGAATTTGAGCAACCATATAAACTCTTTCCTTCTATTATAAAAGCTTAAGAAATCTTGTATTCAACCGTTGTGTTTCGCTATAGTACACTTAGCAAAGTAGACTGAAAGTATAAGCGATCATGCCGTCGAATACTGATATGAATCAATTGAAAAGATTAAGTTTTGTCGTGACATTGAGTTGTTTATGCTCATCGCTTGTTTTTGCAGAATCCATTGACTGCTCCAACTCAAAATCAGAGCTCAAAATCTGTTCAAAAAACTTTAGCGAAGCACGAAAGCAACTCAACAACAAATATCTTTCTGCATACTTAGTTACAGATGCCCCATTACAGCTTCTACAAGATACTCAAACATTGTGGTTTAAACATACGCAACAATGTAAAACCAATTCATGTATTCAACAACAGTTTGACGTACGTGGTGATGATTTAAATTTTTATGCTTCACTTAAGCAAACCCTAACGCAGCATTATCTTAAATTTGAAAATGGGCACATTGCACCCCAACCTGTTCATTTACAAATCCATCAACTTGCTAAAGATAAAATCAAGATCGAAGGGTTAGCTTACCGTAATCCGAATAACCGAAAAGAAGCCCAAACTATTTCATTAATGGCTTATAGCTCTCCTGAACAGAAAAGTGAAATTTTAGATAACGAGCATAACTGCAAATACAAATTTGATTTTCAAAAGGCCTTACTTGTTGTAAAGACTCAACAAAAAGGCTGTGAGCGATTTACTGGTGTTTATCGACTATATGATTAATCGATATAAAATAAAAAAGCCAGTGCATCTACACTGGCTTTTCTTTTTAAGCTGGATATTTTTGTAGGATATCCTGACTCACCAAAACAGCTGTTGCTGCTGACAAAGTCCAACCTAAATGGCCATGCCCGGTATTATAAAAAACCCGTGATTGCTTAGACTGTTTCACTACAGGCAACATATTAGGCATCATTGGTCTTAAACCAGCCCAGGGCACAACATGCTCAGTTGAAATGTCAAAATTGCGGTTCACCCAATTAACTAAAGGCTGAATACGATCTGCACGAATGTCTCGATTGTAACCATTAAACTCAGCTGTACCTGCTATACGTAAACGGTCTTGTCCTAAACGAGAGGTTACAATTTTGGCACTCTCATCAAGTAAACTTACCCACGGCGCATTTTTAATACTTTTCTCATCTTTCAATTGGACAGTAATCGAATAGCCTTTCACAGGATAAACATTTACACGCTCACCAATCATGTCAGCCAATTGATAACTTCCAACACCACCACAAACCACCAGAACATCACCTTCTAATTGAAAGCTATCTGATTGAGAAAGATGCGGATGCTCAGCACTTGGCTGACAATTCAGTATGACTTTATCTGTATGACACTTAATATCAGTAACTTCTAAGCCAAACTTATACTGCACCCCATATTGTTTAGTCTTTTCAGCTAAAGTGGTTGAATATTTATGAATATCTCCAGTTGCATCGCTTGGTGTGTAATAACCACCAAAGTACTCACCCGTTAAAGAAGGTTCGATTGACTTCATTTCCTCAGGTGAAACTGAGTAGCGCTCCAAAGTCCCTTTATTCAAGACATCATTAACTCGCTTGGCAATATCATAGTCATCCTTAGTATGGTACATATGAAGAATACCGCGTTTCTCCAAATCAAATTGAAGCTGCTCTTTTTCAGCGACTTCAAATAAGCGCTTACGAGCAAGCAATGCTAGACGAACAGTTTCTATCGTATTAGCCTCATAATTTTTAATATGAGATAAAAACTCAACTAACCAGCTATATTTGTGCAAACTAAAAGAAGGATTAAGTAATAGAGGAGCATCTTTTTGCCTCATCCATTTAAAACCTTTTATAACGGTCGCTTTCTGGTTCCAGACTTCTGCATTACAAGCAGATAATTGCCCTCCATTTGCAAATGATGTTTCCATAGCTGGATAAAGATGGCGATCAATCACTGTGACTTGGTAACCTAATTGAGATAATTCATAGGCTGAAGTAACCCCTGTGATTCCTGCACCAATCACAATAACATGTGGCATAACAGACTCCTCTGAAATGCAAAAACATTTCATCAGTACAGCCCATCTGTCATTTGTACCTGAGAGTTTCGACCTAAATACTACCTTTTAGCATTTCGATCTTCCCCTTCGGTGAGTTTATGACTTATAAGTTTTTATTCTTCATGCTTATAAATCTTAAGCTGCTCTCCAGATTTTTTAATTATTACAGTCCTTTTGCCTGAGAGTTTCCGGGCCTGTTGCTCCTTCGGCGGGTTCTTAAGAACCTCTCTCCCGCAATAATTTTGTATTTATATAAGCAATGTATCTGCCACTTTTAAAAAAACGCATTCTTTTCTTGTAAACTTTTGTACAGCAATTCAATTAAATATAAAAGTATTTGATTTAATTACAAAAAAAGGTGAATTCTTTAAATTCACCTTTTGCCATTTATTAAAGCTTTCCTTCAAGCACTTGGTCTGAAACATGACCTTTCCACTGCTCTCTCAAGGTCGGTAAATAAAACTTCTCGCCAATTGTGACCAACTCAGCATCAATGAGTGCATGAATTTCGTGCATAAAAATGTAATCTAAGGCAACTAAAGAGAGTTGATGATTTTTTTGCGCTACTTTTTTTCGCTTCACTTGAGCTTGTTTAATTAACTCATTTGCAAAATTTTTATCTTTATATGTGGTGATTGCATTTAAACGAAGCTCAATAACACCCCAACCGGCTAACAATTTTTTGAAAATTTCAAAGTCTTTTGTCGTTGATTCCCAAGTGACATTTTCCAGATTATTATCTTCAGGCAAAACAGGTAACAGCAAATCACCAGTACTTGGAAAAATCTTTTTAAGATTTAACAGAAATTTAACAGGCTGATCACTCGGGTAATCATTAAACTGCACATGTTGTCTGGTATCTGTTAAATAAATCGAGAGCATTCAAAAATCCTTAGCTAAACAACTGTTTATTATGTGTTTAATTTCCATATCGCAAAATAAATAAAAATTAAAAACAATAGAAAAACAGGATAAGGTGGGCATTTTAACAATTATGGCAGCTTATTCAACTCTAAGTTGGTTTGATAAAGCTTAATTAAGAAATAATTACAATCTAGAAACTTGCAAATAAATCTCGTACAACTTCAAAAATTTAAAAATGCTATCTTTTAAATATATTATTTTTTAATCTACTGTTAAATTTAATGTTATAATACATTGATTTACTCAATTTCATCTGGGCTTCCAAAGAAATGAATAGATCAAAATTAATTTTATTATTTTTAAGTATTAGTACTTTTTCTTCTTCGGTGTTTTCTGAAACGATTACTTCTCCAATTAAACAAGAATTTTATGACCAAGAATCTAATTGCCATAGAAGTATGCTTGAGGTAAGTAACACTTCAAATCATAAGTTTAGTGAATCACAACACAATTCTTTTCACTCCGATTCTAATAAGCAAAGAGTAGATTTTTTTGAAATTGCCAAACAATATCAAGATGAGAAACCACAAAATACCTACTCGCATTTTCCTGACCCCACAGTGAACATGAGCGATCATGATCGAAGTCTCTACTATATTAGAAATCATGATGATATAAGCCTTAAAAGGGATATTCGTATTCAACAATATAGATCATTAAAACAGCAATACGATAAAGGAGTCATTTCCAATGATGAATACAAAGAGAAAGTTTATAAAATTTTAAAATAAGCTTTTATATTTTCTGAAGCCTTCTTTTTGATGGAAGGCTTCTATAATAGTTTTGATATAGATTGTTAAAAAAACTTTAAATAACAAAGATCCATAGTAAATAAGCAATAAAAATTAAACAGTTTTAACTGCTAAAAGACGCCAGACTATACAAATCTTCTCTACAAATAAAGGAGAGATCAATGAAGATTCGCGCTTCACGTACCTATTCAACTTATTCAAACCATTACTTTATTTCGAAAGAATATGAATGTAGCGTTATACCAGTAAAAGGAATGTGCTTTACTGATCTTGGTTTAACCGAAAATGGTGTGATTGAACCTGTAGAAATTAGTGAGGTCACTATAGACCCAGCCTCTAATTCTTATCATATTCTTTTAGCTAAAGACTCACATGAATATACAAAAGAAGAACTAAAAAGAAAGTTTGGAGAAATGAAAGTAAATGGCTGGGAATATATAGAAGATCTTCTGATGTAGCTTTTATTTTCAATCTCTAAGTTAAAGTTCTAGATTTAAGGTGTAAACATAATAGCCATCAGTAGTTTAACCGTACATTCTGTACATAATTATACGGCTGATGGCTATATAGATCGCTTATTTACTATTTGGCGAAACCATTTTTTCAGGTTTAACGACCTCATCAAATTGTTCTGCTGTAACTAAACCAAGCTCAACAGCCACTTGTTTTAAAGTTTTATTCTCTTTATAAGCAGTTTTCGCTACTTTTGCAGAGTTTTCATAACCAATAACCGGATTCAATGCGGTAACCAGCATGAGAGAGTTATGCAAGAAGTGATCAATTTTGTCACGATTAGGCTCAATTCCTACTGCACAGTGGTCATTAAAGCTATTACATGCATCACCAAGCAATTGAATAGATTGCAGTAAGTTATAAGCGATTACTGGCATAAATACATTAAGCTCGAAGTTACCCGAAGCACCAGCGACATTAATAGTCGTATCATTACCAAGCACTTGTGCAACCACCATAGTCATTGCTTCACTCTGGGTCGGGTTCACTTTACCCGGCATAATGCTTGAGCCTGGCTCATTTTCAGGAATGCGAATTTCACCAAAACCACAACGTGGTCCGCTTGCTAACCAACGAATATCGTTAGCAATTTTATTTAAACTTACTGCTAAAGTTTTTAATGCACCTGATGCAAAAACAGCTGCATCACGTCCTGCAAGTGCTTCAAATTTATTAGGAGCAGTAACAAATGGCAAACCCTTTAAAGCTGCAAGCTGAGCTGCGGCTTTAACAGCATAGTCAGGATGAGCATTTAAACCAGTTCCTACTGCTGTACCACCCAATGGCAACTCATACAAACCAGTTAAGGCTTGTTGTAAGCGTACTAAACCATGCTCAAGCTGAGAAACATAACCACTAAATTCTTGGCCTAAGGTTAATGGTGTAGCATCTTGCAAATGAGTACGGCCAATTTTAACAATATCGTGAAACTCATCGGACTTCTTCTGCAAAGTCGCTTTAAGCTGCTCTACAGCTGGAATCAGCAATTCATTAATTTGCAAACTTGCGGCTACGTGAATAGCTGTTGGAAATGAGTCATTGGTAGATTGCGCACGATTGACATGATCATTTGGATGTACTGGTTTTTGTGCGCCCAGCACTTCACCTAATTTTTGGTTGGCAATATTGGCAATCACTTCATTACAGTTCATGTTGCTTTGTGTACCAGAACCTGTTTGCCAAACTACGAGTGGGAACTGTGAGTCCCATTTTCCTGCAATCACTTCTTCGGCAGCGCCCACAATATATTGACTTAAATCTTGTGGTAACTGTCCTAACTCTGCATTGGTTATTGCTGCTGCTTTTTTTACCAATCCCATCGCTCGAATCATGGCACGGGGTAAACGCTCCTGCCCGATTTTGAAGTTCTGTAAGCTACGTTGGGTTTGTGCTCCCCATAGCGCTTCATTTGGAACTTCAATCTCACCCATAGTGTCATGTTCAATTCGTGTTTGCATAGAAACCTCGGTTATCTGGTTAAAGAACTCACGGGCTGAAGCAATTTTTGCTTTGGCTAGTTAATTTTAATATCGTACTCAAGCATTCCATTATTGTAAATAAGAATCATTATCTTATCTTCCATTTAATGTGTTTTGATAGAATCTCCATTCATCTTCAATCATTTGCTTTAAAGTTCGTTTCGGATTCCATTGTAATAAAGTTTTTGCTTTTCCTACATTTGCACCAAGTTGAGCCAATTCTTCATGCTTATAAATTGCCGATTGTGTCGGAATTTCAGCTTGGGTCACTTGTGAAATTTCATCTAATAACTGACGAATTGAATGTACTTGGTTATGTGCAATATTAAATGCTTCACAGCAATGGGTTTGATCACGTAGCCATAGTAGAGTTGCACTTACAGCTTCGCATACATCTAAGACATGTAGAAAACTACGCTCTACAGTATGGTCTTCGGTAGACACTTGGTCTTGTAATTCAATTAAATCACGCTGCATGGCTGCTACTTGCAATGCAAGCGGTACAATATTTTTAGGAAGCTGCGCAACATACTCACCTAATACACCATGCTCAAAAGCACCTACAATATTTGATAGGCGTAAGATCGCAATTTTCCATTCATGATCAATTTTATAGGTATCACGGATGATTTCTTCAATCATCTGTTGAGATTTGATATATGGATTTGGATAAGCGTAGTTGAAATCTTGTGTTTCACTCAGTTCTAAATCAGATTTTCCATAGACTGCCAAGCTAGATAAATGGATAAAATGACGGACTCCTGTACGTTGCATCGCACGTAATAGACTCATGATGCAACTGACATTATCGTTATAATATTCGAGCGGTTTTAAGTTAGATTCTTCAATGGATTTAAAACCAGCGGTGTGAATGACTGCATCAATTGAGTATTGTTCAAATACCTTATTCAATGCAGGTGTATTACGTACATCAAGTTTAACAAACGGAACGTACATACCAGAGATGTATTCTAACCGCTCAAGCGTTTGCAAGGTCGAGTTAGCCAAATTATCGACAATAACCACTTCTTGGCCTTGAGCCAACAGACTCAATGCAATATGTGAACCGATAAAGCCTAAACCACCTGTCACTAAAATCATTGTATACTTACCTTTCTCTTAATGTATCTACGCCCATTTAGACGTATGACCATAGTGAATTCTCAATGAGTACATTACTACTAATAACCTCTGCTCCTACTTCAATCCATGCTTGGCATGCACTTGGCCTTGCTCAGGCACTCAAAAGTAAAAATGAAGACTTTCGTGTATTCTTTTACCAAGATGGCGTTCAAGTTGCGAATGATTTTCAGTGGGTTCCTGACGACCAGCGTAATTTAACGCATGAATGGCAAAAGCTCGCGATCCGACTTCCTGTTTGCGTTAGCGCTGCTCTTGCACGCGGGATTACCGATGCAGAAAATGCGAGTCGCCATCAACTTAGTCATCACAACCTAGCGAGCAACTTTGAGTTGGTTGGACTAGGTGAACTTGCTGATGCAGTACAGTCAGCCTCTCGTCTTCTTCAATTCTAAGTTACTTTGTTAACTTAGATTGTTGCTTTTAAAAGGTATATTGTGTGAAAACTGTACTCGTTATTTTGACCCAAGCCAATCTAACCAGCCTACAAGTCAATGAAAGCCTCGCCGCTACTATGGTTTTAGCAACCTTTGGCTCACCAGTCAAAGTATTATTGAAAGATGCAGCTCTTAGCCTCTTACAAAATGAACATAACTTTGACCAGTTGCAGCATGCTTTTAAAATTGCTTCAAACATGGTGGATAGCTTTGAGTTTTATGATTTAAGTCCAATTCTTGTTGAGATCAAAAATAAACAGCATCCTTTTGTTCAAAACAGTGAGCAGGAGCTAGAGTTTGTTCAGTTAGATACTGAACTCATTCAATCTTTCGATCATGTCTTATATTGGTAGATAAAGGTGTAAATTTAATGACGCAATCAACACTTTATCTGGTGCAAGCTTCTTATCACCATACCCCTCGTATTATTGAAGAACTTGAAAAGCTTTTTCATCAAGACGATCAGATTGTTTTTATGGGCGATTCAACCGCACAGCTTTCCGTAGACATTTGTCAGCAGTTTGGCTCAGTTTCTTGTTTATCTCATGAAAAAGATTTAATTGATGCAGAAACCTTAGCTCACGTTAAGGTATTGAACTATGACCAGTTTGCGGATCTGGTTTTACAATTTAATCGATGCATTTCTTTGAAATAATATAGTTAGGCTCATTTTTATGAATTTAGAATTAGATCAAGATGGTCATTTAGTCGACTATACGATTTGGAATCCAGAAGTCGCACAGGAACTCGCCAAATCTCTCGATCTTGAATTAACAGATTGGCATTTTGAAATTTTAGCTGCGGTTCGCCAATTTTATCAGCAATTTGGGCATTCTCCTGCAACCCGCCCTCTGATTAAGTTTTTAATGAAAACCGTCAGTCCAGATATTAATAATGCTGTTTTACAGCAAAAATTTAATACCGGTTTAGTTGCTCGCCATCTCAGTCGTTTGGCAGGTATTCCTAAACCGGCAAATTGTTTATAAATTTTTATGCGAATTTTTTAGCGGCAGCGACACATAAAATTGTTACTGCCGTTACCATTAACATCGACCAACTTACATGTTCATGTAATAAAAGTGCAGCAATCGCGAGTCCCATTAATGGTTGTAAAAGCTGTAGCTGGCTAATTGCAGCAATACCGCCTTGTGCAAGTCCTTTGTACCAGAAAAAGAACCCGATGAGCATACTAAATAAAGATACATAAATCAGCCCTGCTACCGCCGATGTAGATACATCTTGAAAGGAAACGGGCATATAAAAAAGAGTAGCAAGCAGCATAATTGGTAAAGCTAAAATAAGCGCCCAACAAATCACTTGCCATCCACCTATTTTTTTCGAAAGTACTCCTCCTTCTGCATAGCCAAATCCGCACAAAATAATTGCAACAAGCATATATAAATCGCCGATGCCAAAAGATGCTTCACCCGACAAAAAGAACATATAGATAAAAACAACCAGACTGCCTAAAATTGCAAATATCCAAAAAAATAAATTTGGTTTTTCTCCACCTCTCACTACTGCAAATATGGCAGTAGCGAGCGGTAGAAGGCTAACAAAGACAATCGAGTGGGCTGCGTTCATATACTGTAGAGCAAGCGCAGTAAATAAGGGAAACCCAACTACAACGCCTAAAGCTACAATAGCCAGTGGCCACCAATCTTGCTTCGCAGGTCTTTTTTCCTTAAGCAAAAAGATAAGAATTAAACCCAAAACTCCTGCAATGACAGCTCTTGCTGCTGTTAGAAAACCAGGCTCAAAACCTGTTACCGCAACACGGGTAGCCGGTAATGAACCTGCAAAAATTGCAACCCCAATAAAACCATTTACCCAACCGTTCATAAACTTTTGCATATTATTCTCCACAACTATACGAAGAATTTAAGCTGTGATATGGTGTCAAAACCAGATACAAAGCAGTACAATTTTAAAAAACTGTTATGTATAAATGAGCAGTACAGTCGAGATAATTAACGTGAACCAGACAAAAACAAAAATCGAACTTGTTATTTCACAGATTGAACAACAAATTAAGAATCGCTCTTTAACTCCGGGAACTCGACTCCCCTCTGTGCGCAAGTTGGCCAAAGATTTAGGTTTTTCTATTTCTACGGTTGTCGAAGCTTACGAGCGATTAATTGCCCTAGGTAAAATTGAATCACGTAGTGGTTCCGGCTTTTATGTAGTGGGACCGCTTGCCCCTTTAGCTTTGAGTGAATTAGGCCCTAAATTAGATCGCTCTATCGATCCATTATGGATTTCACGTCAGTCCTTAGAAGCAAAACCTGATGCGTTTAAACCCGGTTGTGGCTGGTTACCAAATGACTGGATGCCACTTGAGAGTATTCGCAAAGCTTTAAGATCTGCTACACGTAACGAAGATGATAACTTAATGGGCTATTCGTCACCTTTAGGGCTGCCCGTATTAAGAGATTTACTGGCTAGGCGAGCACAAAATAAAGGTATAGAGGCAAATCTCAATCAAGTTGTTCTAACCGATTCAGGCACTCAAGCTATTGATCTGGTTTGTCGTTTTTTACTTAAACCAGATGATGTAGTTCTAATTGATGACCCATGTTACTTTAATTTTCATGCTCTACTTAAAGTTCATCAAGTTAAAGTTATTGGTATTCCATACACTCCAAATGGCCCAGACTTAGAGGCATTTAAAGAAGCGATTGAGATCTATAATCCTCGGCTTTATATTACAAATTCAGGAATACATAACCCCACTGGCGCAACGCTTTCACTCTCGACAGCTCATCAATTACTGAAGTTGATTGATCAATCTAATTTAATTGTGATTGAAGACGATATATTCTCGGATTTTGAATATACTCCAGCTCCACGACTTGCAGCCCTAGACAACCTTTCACGCGTGATTTTTATTGGAAGTTTCTCTAAAACGCTCTCTGCCTCTATTCGCTGCGGCTACATTATTGCGAAACCAGAATGGATTGATCAGATTACCGATTTAAAAATTGCTACCAGTTTTTCTCACAATGGACTCTCAGCCAAGATTTTACACACAGCTTTAACCGATGGTTCATACCGTAAGCATTTAGATTTATTAAAAGTTCGTTTAGCTCAAGCCATGCAAGAAACTATCGCGAAACTTAAATCGATTGGGATAGAACCGTGGATTGAACCCAAGGCTGGAATTTTTGTGTGGTGTCATCTACCAGAAGGTGTAGATGCAGCGAAGATTGCTCAGTTTTGTCTGAATCGGCAAGTGATTCTCGCCCCGGGTAATGCCTTTAGCCAGGCCCAATCGGCAGGTCAATTTATCCGTTTTAATATTACTCAATCAAATCATGATTATATTTATAAGACCCTTGCAGAAGCACTTCTACAAGAGTCGTTAGAGAACCGAGTTTAAGCCTGTTTTTGCTTTTGTTCCATATAAGCAAAATAACCCGGCCCAGCCGAAACCTGAACTTGCTTTGCATGTAATGGCTCACGGCATACTGAACAGACCATAACAGGTTCAAACTTATGTCCACATGTTTTGTGGCGATATTCCAAAGGTTTGCCTAAACCTTGATCCATCCATTTATCTGCCCAGTTCGCCATAGATAAGATAATTGGATAAAGCTCAAAGCCTTTATCAGTGAGACGATATTCAAAACGCTCCTGACGGTCAAAATAAGGAGCTTTGACTAAAATTTCGTATTCAACCAACCTTTTTAAGCGATCAGAAAGGACATGACGAGTGACACCTAATGATTTTTGAAAATCATCAAAACGGCGAATTCCCATAAAAGCATTACGTAATATTAGCATCGTCCATCGATCACCAATCACTGATAGCATGCGGGCAACTGAACAAGGCTGATCACCGATGTCATCCCATTTCATCTTTATGCTTTCCTCAATATAAAACTGGCCTATTTGCCATATTATTTATACCCTAAACCACTTAATATGTTATATGCAATATAGAGCTTAGAAATAAGTTTTCAGTATATTTATAAAGCTTATTTTTTAAAATAACAGTCACTAAAAATAGATATAAAATATAATTAATCCATCCGTATGGATTAATTATATTCAGCTTATTTATAAGTTAATTTGAAATAAAGATTCCCTTTAGCACAGTTCCTGATGCTAGTTTTGTACTCGCAGGAATACGGACTAGACAATTGGCTTGCATAAGATTACTCAG
This sequence comes from Acinetobacter sp. 1566109, assembly GCF_000582255.1. NCBI lineage: Bacteria > Pseudomonadati > Pseudomonadota > Gammaproteobacteria > Moraxellales > Moraxellaceae > Acinetobacter > Acinetobacter sp. 1566109. Next base: position 35,838 of record NZ_JEYB01000022.1, read on the forward strand.
CATATGGGACTGCTGCTTGGCCAAACCTTTTACCCTAAGTTGTCCTGCATCAAAATAAGCATACATTCGTAAAAAACGCTCACGTGTATCTTCTTTTAAATCATGCTCTAAAATTGCGGTAAACCATTCTGGTCCGCGTCTATTGCCCTGCAATGCATCAAGCAAAGATTTTCCGTAAATTTGCATTGCGACATATACCGCAGCTGGATTGCCCGGTAAGCCTAACAAATAGCAAGAATGTTGGGTTTGTGAATTATGGTATTCGGCAAAGAATAAAGGTTTACCCGGTTTTTGTTTAACTTTCCAAAAGATTTGTTCAAACCCAACTTCGAAAGCACAGGGCCGTACAAAGTCGTAGTCTCCTACCGACACTCCGCCAGTCGTTATAACAACATCATGGCTGTCTTTTAGTTGATTAAAGTAATGGGTGACCTGCTCTGCTTCATCTGCTACGTGAATGAGTTCGATATCTAAACCATAATCTTCAAACCAAGCTTTTAGTAATGGGCCATTTGCATCAAAGACTTTACCTTCAGCTAGATCTTCTACTGTTTCGGCAACTTCATCACCCGTGATCAAAACAGCGACTTTCGGTGCACGATAGACTTCAACGGTTTGCACACCCGCCATACTTAAAGCAGCCAAACTTCCAATATTCAAAAGTTGTCCTACTTGAGCAAGCAACTGCCCTTGCTGGATTTCCTCTCCAGTAAAGCGGATATCGGCTTGAGGACGTATATGTTCCGTTAAACAAATTTCTTGGGCCGAAATAACCGATACGATTTCTTGTCGAGCTACATGCGTTGTCCCTTCAGGAATTTTGCCGCCCGTAAATATACGAATTGCCTGACCTTCACCGAGTATGTCGTGACTCTCACTTCCGGCACGAATCTCACCTGTGACTTGGAACTTTTGATTATTCAAATCTTCTGCATGGCTACAAAGTGCATAACCATCTACTGCACTTTGAGAAAAGCTAGGTAGATTAATTTCAGAGTAAATCTCTTTCGCAAGATAGCTACTTAGGCTATTTGTTAGAGTCTTTTGAATAGAGCTTAAGTTTTTAGGCTTATTAATAACTAAATCTAGCGCTTCATCTATACTGATTAATCCACGCTCAGCGCCACAACCTGACATTATTCATAGCCTCCCGGATGTGGTAAATCACGGCAAACATCAAAAATATGGACTAATGCGGGTAAAATAGCAGCCATTGACTCACTTGCTCCACCACGGCTTCCCGGTAATGTCACTACTAACGAACGGTCAATAAACCCTGCTACTCCGCGTGACATAGCAGCATATGGCGTGCGTTTTTGTCCAAATGAGCGAGCGGCTTCCATTAAGCCATCTAATTTACGTTCTAAAAGAGGCTCTAGCGTATCAACTGTAATGTCACGCTTACCAATTCCTGTCCCACCCACGGTCATAATACAAGCATACGATTTGGTGAGTTCTAAAACCAATTCTTTCAGATCATCTGCTTCATCGGGCAAAATTTGGTAATGGATCGGATCAAAGCCAGCTTCAGTTAAAGTTTCAACCACAGATTTTCCAGCAGTATCCGGCTTTCTACCCGCTGCTACGGTGTCTGACAAGACAATAACCGCAGCCGAAACAGGCTGACGCAATACCCGTTTAAAATGGGATTTTCCGCCTTTTTTCTTCAGTAGTTTACATTGATCCATCCAGAGTTCTTCTGGTTCACAATGAGGCTTTAACATGTCATAGATAGTTAAGCCTGCAAGGCTTGCCGCCGTTAAAGCTTCCATTTCTACGCCAGTTGGACCAATAGTTTCAACAACAGCAATAATTTTTACAAAGTCATTTTCCAATTCATATTCAACATCTGCCCTATAAATCGGTAGCGGATGACATAGTGGAATCAGCTCATCAGTTCGTTTGGCTGCCAAAATTCCTGCAACACGTGCTGTTTTTAGGGCATCACCTTTTTCCGTGTTTCCTTGTCTTAATAGTTCAATACAGTGCGGTGGTGCATATAAAATCGCTTGTGCTTCGGCAACACGATAACTTTCCGGCTTCATTCCTACGTTTTTCATTATTTATCCTAGTGTTACATATTTCAGTGTGAGTGCTCATGGCCGGCATGATGATGGTGATGTTTGTGTTCGTGCGGTGCATCCTTACGAATACAACAGCCCTCTACATAATGACTTGTGCCATCTGTAAAGAACTCTTCTTTAAAGACAGGCACTTCATGTTTTACCCATTCGACTGCTTCCTCACATGCTTGAAAAGCTTCACGACGATGGGCTGCATACGCAATCGCAATAATGGCAGTTTCACCAACATCCAGATATCCAATTCGATGAACCACTCGCACATAAGATACCTGATACTTTTTCTCAATTTCCAGTTCAATTTCACGTATCATTTTTTCTGCAAGCGGTTTATAAGATGTATATTTCAGCGCCTTTACCGCTTTACCTTCGTGGTGATTACGAACCGTACCCATAAAAATATCAATACCGCCACATTCAGGAAAAGATTGAATCGGATCAAAAGTATCTAGACTTAAAGCCTGCTCTTGTATTCTTGCGAACTCTTTCATGATTCACCCTCCAGCAACGGGTGATAATAAAACCAAAGTGCATGGCTCACTTAAGACAGTTTGTCTAGTTATGACATTGTCACCAATTGCACATGCACATTTTTCCATGGCTTTTGTAGATTCCGGATGCAATAAAATAATTTCATCCAATACATCTTTAACCAAACTATGATTAGGACAAACTAACAAAAGATTTTCAGGAAGCAATTTTTCAATTGCACCAAATGCTTCGACTTTAATTTGGATAGATTGTTGCATTTATCCCCCAAGCATATGCATGCTGATTTTACGGGTTTGTTGATGTTGTAAGGCATGGAAACCTTTTGCTTTATGCCAGATATAAGGATGAACCAAATTCTTTAAATTTTGGATATATATACCGTATTCTGGGCTATGTTGTTTGCTTACCAGTACTTGAAGCTGAGGCTTAATATTTAAACCTTGCGGCGCAAATAAACAGTTATATAGTTCGCCTTTTGCGGTAAGTCGTATACGGTCACATTGATGACAAAATGAATGCGTAATTGTGGAAATAATTCCTAAATGGTAGCTATCGTTAATTAGATATTGACGCGCTGGCTCATGTTGCTGCTCGATCACTTGTACCGAATAATACGGTTGCAATACCTGTAAAATTTCAGCCTCGCTTACCACATCTTTATTTGACCAAAGTGCATCACCATCAAGCGGCATAAACTCGATAAAACGTAAAGGAATATGATGAGCAATTGACCACTTCACCATAGGTAAGATTTGATCATCATTTTTATCTTTCATTAATACGCAGTTAATTTTAAAAGGCAGTCCTGCATCTTTAGCAGCTTGAATACCCTCAAGAACCGGTTCTAACTTTTTCTTAGTGAGCTCTTTAAATTGAATTGAATCAAGACTATCTAAACTAATGTTTAAATCATCTAATCCAGCGTCTTTTAGCTGTTTGGCATGTTTAGCAAGATAATGACCATTGGTAGTCATCGATATACGTTTTAAACCTAATGCTTTTAAGGCCTGCAAATCACGAACAAAATGAACAATGCCTTGACGCATTAATGGTTCACCACCCGTAATGCGAATACTCTCGATACCTTGCTGCACCATAAAATGACAAAATTGAAAGAGCGCTTCAAAACTAAGCAAGTCCTGTTTATTTAACCATTCTGGATGCTCAGGCATGCAATATACACACTTAAAATTACAGCGATCAGTTACAGAAATTCGTAACTTACGCTTGATACGCCCATATTGATCTTGCAGAAGGCTTGGCGCATTTTCAGAGTGATATTGTTTCATCATTTGCACTCATATCGAGAACATTTCAAATCTTGCGAGCACCGATTATGAACAATCAAATACAAAAAATTGTATCTTAATAGTGCTTTGTTCTTTAATAGCAAAATTTGTTCCAGCTCTACTTATTTTCCATAATATTTAAATTTTTTATAGACTTTTCACCGCACTACCTTAAGAACAATTAAAAAATAAATCTCGAGTTAGCGCGGTAAAATCTATGTTTTACTTGATTCTATTTCTAACACTTTTCTAGACGGATGGGTACATATTTATGGTACGGCGTTTTCGACAATGGATCACAATGTTCAGCAGAAATAAGTAAGTTTAATTGTGGCCCAATCGGTGCTCCATTTTGAAAGCGCATACCGTAGCCATGTGGCAGTGACACAACACCTCTTCTCATCCCATCATCTAACTCAATAGCTACCTGAATTTCTCCATGCTGTGAGATACATTTAAGCTGCCCTCCTGTATCTACATTTAAGTGCCTTGCGTCTTCGGGATGAATACGCAGTGCACCTTCTGCATCTACTTTTCGCCAAGCAGGGTCACGGTAAATTTGGTTGGCGTTGTAGCTACGTCGTTCACCTGACAAAAGGATGAAAGGAAACTCTTCAACATTAACGTTATGGCTTTTCAAGCTTGCGAGTTCACTTAACATCTCGGGAATTGCAAGACGTATTTTCTTATCTTTATAAGCCACCAGTTTCCAGACTTCGTCATATTCATGTTGTGATAAAACCATACCTGAACGTTGCTTTAATATCTGCTCAAATAGTTTGACACCTTGTGTTAACGGATTACCTTTATAACCTGCACGGCGTACTGCTTTGGTATGTAAAACAGCATATTGAATAGATAGCGGCAATAAAAAAGCAACTGAATCTGCAGAATTGCCAAGTCGTTTGCCAAGAGTTCGATAAATAATAGAGGCAGCAAAAGGGATATATTTTTTATGTCGTGCCAAGGTAAGGCCTAACGCCGACAAGTATGGTAAGTAGGCAGTTTTTTTCGAGTCGACCGCAGCTATTTTTTCTAAAACTGGGAAACTCTTCGGAATAGCATTCATAGCTTCCAGTAATCGAGTATAAATTTCGGCTTCCGGTAAAGTATTTGCTTGAGCAGCCAAAACGGGATGACGCAGATGAAAACCATTTTTAGGAAATTCCAAGTTAAAACCGGTAAATTCCCATTTTTCAAACTGAGTATGAGCAGGCAAAATATAGTCGGCGAGTCTCGCGGTTTCTGTCATCGCAACATCGACTACAACCAACAAATCTAATGCTTTAAAGGCTTTTTCATAGGCAGGTGTATCAGGGTAAGTTAATAGTGGATTACAACTATCTACAAACACAGCACGAATTCTCTTTTCCCCTGCTTTTAGGATTTCATCGGGTAAAATATTAGGTGGAAAAAACCCGGAAATCGGGAACATTTTATGGTAAACGCTACGTCGATATTTTGGTTTTCTTTCATCCGTATCGGTCAAAATTGGAATAAACATGGTATGCAAATTATTGGTACCTTGTTTTCCAAAGTTCCCTGTCAGCAAGTATAAAAGCTTTTCTAAATAACCATTTAATGTTGTATTCAAAGTATGTTGAATACCTAAATCGATACGTACACAGCCTCTTTTTGCTTTGGCAAACTCTCGAACCACTTGATAAATCAAATCGATAGGTACAGCAGCTTTAGCAATATAGTCTTCAATCGGGACATGGTTAAATGCAGCTTTTACGTCTTCAAACCCATGTGTGTGCTGCTCAATAAACGCTGCATCATAAAGCTTTTCTTTAATAATGATCGCAATCATGGCCGACATTAAAAAAGCATCTGTTCCCGGTTTTAGCTGTACGTGAATGTCTGCTTGTTTTGCTGTTTCGGTAACACGCGGGTCGAACACCACCATGGTTCGGTTCGGATCTTTCTTAATATGTTTTAGCGTGTCTCGTGCGTTAGGAATACCGTGTGCTTGAAACGGATTTGTTCCAATAAAAAGTACGTAATCTGCATGTTCAACATCTTCTGTCGTATGGCAAGCCTGACTACCGAACAGGCGTCCATTGAGCCAGAAATCACCTGTTTTTTCTTGAGCAAGTGAGTTATATGCATAATAACTTTTCATAGCCAATAAAAGTTGTCGGCCATAAGCTGCGCCGAGGTGGTTACCCTGACCACCGCCCCCAACTGAAGCAAAAGCAGTACCGCCAAATTTATCTCTAATCTGAACCAATTGATCAGCAATTTCTTGTATCGCCACATCCCAACTAATTTCTTGAAATGAGCCATCTGGTTGGCGTTTTAAAGGTGTGGTTAAACGGTCTGCATGTTTCTGGTAATGCTGTAATCTTGCCGCTTTTTGGCAAATGTAACCTTGAGAAAATGGGTGCTCAGGATTACCTTTAATTTTGACAAATTGGTTATCTTGAATTTCTACGCTCAAACCGCAGTTTCTTGAACATAAAATACATGCGGTCACATCTGTTTTACTTTGCTGAGCTGCATCCATCATTTTTCTGGCTCCGTTTATTTTTATACATCTGGCTAGAACGAAAATAACAAGTTCCAAAATAGAACTTAAATTCTAAACAGTCAATAACTCAAAATTTAAAAAATGATTTCAGATTATCAATGTAAATTTTAAATCGATATGATTGAAGTTCTAATTTGTCGAAAAAATCTCTTTAAATGCTTTAATTTGTTTGTATTGTTGAAGTTCATCTAAAGAATTAATGCTATGGAAAAATAAGTTCTGCTTTTGAAAAATGGCTACTTGTGCATGTAAAAGTTTAAAGCAATTTTTTAAACTCAATTGTTGCTTATCAATTTGCTGCTCTAAAACCTCTAGACTTTCACGTTTTAACAAACAAAATGGGTATAAGGCATCTCCATTAATTGAAACGTAAGCTGCCTGAGCCTGTTTATTTTTGCGAAGTGCACTGTGTAATTTCGCAACGACTTGCGTAGGTATGTAGGTCACATCACAAGGAATAAACAAAACATAATCTGCTCGTACATGAGACCATGCACTTTTCATCCCCATAAGTGGACCGAAAAAACCTGAAGCATCATCTTGAAAACATTTAATATCGGGCACAATACTTTGATAGATTGAATAGTCTCGATGACTATTCACCCAAATTTCAGATACTGAAGATTTTAGCTTTTGGTGAATCTTAAGAAGTTGCGTATCGCCATCGAATTGCTGCAACAGCTTATTTAAACCATTCATACGGCGGGCTTGTCCACCCGCCAGAATGACCAGATCAGTTATGGGATATCCCTTATTCACACTTCTACCTCTTGCTGGCAAGCTTTAATTAAGCCACGGATTTCAGGTAAACATGATCCACAATTGCCACCAGCTTTTAAACAAGCAGTGACCTGTTTTTCATGGGTAATGTTTTGTGTTTTTATTGCTTCGATAATTTTATTCTTACCTACTTTAAAACAACTACACACCAAAGGCCCATCATTATTGGTAGCCGACATTGGCATACCTGCTAGTAAAGCTTTACGGTGCAAGGCGCTCAAACGTTCTCGTTTAAACAGACTTGCTACCCAGTCACGGTCTGGCAATAAATCTGGCGGTGCAATATATAGACTTGCAATTACAATGCCATCTTTCAAAATAACGCTATGGCTCAGCTGTGAAGAAATATCTTCTATGCTTAACCATTCAAAGGTTTCATCAGCAAATGGCAAAAAGCTTTTCAGATTCTTTTGAGTATCATGAAAAGTTTGGCGGTCTGCAAGTTCATAGCGATTGGTTTTCACCATTTTGACTTTAGTCCACCATGCACAGTGATGCAGCGATTCTTGAATATGCGAATCGTATCCTTCACGAATATAGAGCACACCTTGCCAAGTGGTATAGAACGGTTGAATAGTTACAGGCGTATGTTTGAACTCAGGTTCACCTGAAATTGCATCAACTTCTGGATTAACGACTTTACCAATACGGGCGTCGGATGCGACCTGTTCAGTCCAGTGAATCGGTGCAAAAATTTGCCCACGACGGACACCAGATGAGAAGGTCGCGCGTAGTATACAACTACCCCATTTCGAACGAACTTCTACCAAGCCCTGATCACGTACACCAAACTTCAATGCATCACTTGGATGAATCTCACAGAATGGTTCAGCACGGTGACTGGTTAAATTTGGCGACAAACCAGTACGGGTCATGGTGTGCCATTGGTCACGAATACGCCCCGTGTTCAAAATGAGCGGATAATCTTCTGAAATTGCATGTACCGGATTAATTGCAACAGTCGGAATTAGTTTTGCCTTGGTGTTTTTGTGACTAAACTGGCCCTTACCAAACAGTTGTTGAACAGCTTTAGCGTCTTGTTTTTTATCCCATACTGGCCATTGCACTGGTTGCAGAGCATCGTACTCAGCAGCACTTAGGCTCATTAAACCTTTTAAGTTGAAATAACGGAACGTATCAGTTTGCTCACGTGTTTCAATGTCCCCATTATCTTGTGCTGACAAAGCTGCATGTTCATTGAAAATATCAACAGCACTCGTAAAGTCAAAACCTTTAAAGCCTAATTTTTTCGCAACTTGACTCACTGACCACCAATCTGCTTTTGCTTCACCCGGCGCAGGTAAAAAAGCACGTTGACGTGAAATACGACGCTCAGAGTTAGTAACGGTTCCATCTTTTTCACCCCAACCTAAAGCTGGAAGCAAAATATCGGCGTAAGCCGTAGTATCCGTATCGGCACAAATATCTGACACAACGACCAATTCGCATTTTTCTAAAGCACGTTTCACCTGATCGGCATCTGGTAAACTTACCACCGGATTGGTTGCCATAATCCAGATGGCTTTAATTTTTCCAGCTTCAACAGCACGGAACAAATCAACTGCTTTTAAGCCAGCTTGAGTTGCAATAAATGGACTGTCCCAAAAGGTTTGCACTACTTTTTGATGTAAAGGGCTATCTAAGTCCATATGGGCAGCCAGCATATTAGCTAAACCACCCACTTCTCGGCCACCCATAGCATTGGGCTGGCCTGTCATTGAAAATGGCGCAGCGCCGAGCTTTCCAATTTTGCCTGTTAGTAAGTGACAGTTAATAATGCTGTTGGCTTTATTCACGCCCTGACTTGATTGATTCACACCCATTGAAAATAGCGTGATTACCTTTTCAGTCTGCGCAAATTTCTCAAAGAACTGTTGCATCTTATCGAGTGCAATTCCTGTACGCTTTGCCACATATTCCACATTAGCTTCTGGCTCGCTGCTTGCCAAAACCTCTTGCAAACCTTCGGTATAAGCATCTACAAAAGCCTGATCGGCATGACCATTTTGATATAAATATTGGAATAGACCGTTAAACAATGCGACATCTTGACCCGGTAAAATCGGTAAATGTAAATCCGCTTGTTCACAAGTACTGGTAAAACGTGGGTCAATCACCACAACAAACATATCGGGATTGTGACTTTTAGCCTGCATAATCCGTTGATACAGTACAGGATGGCACCATGCGGTATTGGAACCAACCAAAACTACCATGTCTGCATGTTCAAAATCTTCATAACTTGCAGGGACAAGGTCTTCACCAAAACTACGTTTATGAGCTGCTACCGCAGATGACATACAAAGCCGTGAGTTGGTATCGATATTTGCAGTGCCCAAATAGCCTTTTACAAACTTGTTCACCACATAATAGTCTTCAGTCAAAAGCTGACCTGAAACATAAAATGCAATGCTGTCACGTCCATATTTGTCGATACAAGACTGGAATTTATTGGCAATTTTATTGATTGCTGCATCCCATGTCGTTACAGTCCGATGCGACTTACGACCAAACATCGGTTGAAGTAAACGTGTTTCTAATCCCAAAGTATCCGCAAGTTGGCTACCTTTAATACATAAGCGCCCAAAGTTGGAAGGATGCTCAGCATCCCCCTCAACTTGCACCACAGGTCCTTGAGGTTTTTCTTGAACGTTTACACTAACACCACAACCTACACCGCAATATGGACATGTTGTTTTAGTTGTTTTTGCAACATGGTCGGAGCTATCGATTTCAACGCTTGGAATACTATTCATAACTGCTCCTTTCCCTATTTAGCCTGCATTTTTTAATGCAAAATCTCGACCAAATAGCAGCTTATTTCTAAATGAAGAAACAGGAGTTTGATCTGCAATTAACTCTGCATACCACATGCCATCTTCAGTATCTCCAAACAATACTGCACCGATTACCCGATCGCTTTGAATGATGATACGTTTATAAATCTGGCGTTTTTCATCGTTCAGGATAATGTCTTCATAATCATCTTTCGGTTCAAAATTGCCCGCCGAGAATACATCGACACCACTGACTTTTAACTGAGTTGGTACGGTTGGTGCCTTAAAAGTTAAGCTGCCGTGTTCAGCCAAATGCGTCGAGCAAATAAAAGCTTGGCCCCATAGTGGCTCAACTAAACCAAAGGTCTGTCCACGGTGTTCAATACACTCACCCACTGCGTAAATACTTGGGTCAAATGTTTGCATGGTGTCATTCACCAATACACCGCGATTGCAACGTAAACCAGCACTTTGTGCCAAAGTAATATTCGGGCGGATACCTACAGCAAACACCACAAGGTCAGCATCTAACACTGTGCCATCTTTCAAACGGATTTGTTTGACATGACCGTTTTCATCACCAATTAACGCTTCTGTATTGGCTTCGGTAATGATTTGAATACCTTTTTGTTCAATGCTATGACGTAATAACTGGCTCGCACGACCATCAAGTTGGCGTTCCATAATACGGTCCATCAAATGCAGGACTGTGACATTCATACCGCGTTGTTTTAACCCATAGGCAGCTTCTAAACCGAGTAAACCACCACCAATCACCACTGCATTAGTTTTTGAACCACAGTATTCAATCATGGTGTTAACGTCATAAATATCGCGGAAAGTTAAAACACCTTTTAGGTCAATACCCTGAACTGATGGAATAAATGGTGCCGAGCCAGTTGCCAGAATTAAACGGTCATAATCAACTGTCTGGCCTTTTTCGGTGTAAACCACTTTACGCGGACGATCAATTTTTACGGCTTTATCACCAGCAATAAATTTAATGCCTTTATCGTCATACCACTTCGGTGGATGCAACATAATGTCTTCAATGGTTTTTTCACCCGATAAAACCGGAGATAGCATAATACGGTTATAGTTACCCCATGGCTCTTCACCAATCACCGTAACTTCATAACGGTCTGGTGCCATATCAAGTAAATCTTCCAGACAACGCATCCCTGCCAAACCATTCCCGATCAGCACCAGTCTAAGTTTGTCTTGTGATACCCCTGTATTGGTAATATAAGTTTTTTGCGGCACCGCATTGATCCAAACACGGCCATCAACAATTTTGCTCGGGTAAACCGCCAATTTTTGGTCTTTATCTTCTAAACAACGGCCCGTAGCTAAACTGAAATGTTGTTTATAAATTGGTGATGCAACCACGCGTTCGCCTTGTAAATCACCAATAATCCCGCGGCTCATCACATTCGCTTGGCTAAACGGATCTTTATTGCTCAGTACATAAACGCGTTTTTCATGCCCCACACGGAAGATTGCAACCGCTTGACCGCTCACTAGCGCTCCTGCACCAGTGTTTGGAGTTAAATCATCGAGTGCACAAACGTCAATCCACTGATCATCAGGAAGCATATTTTTGTCTTGTACAATATTCATATAAGTTCCCCTTTATGCTTCAACCATTGGAATACGGTCTTCTGAACGTTCAGCTTCGGTTAATGGGCGGATTTGACCACGTTCAGTTGTAAATTGAATGTGCGGATCAGCTTGTTCATTCGCTCCTGCATTGATATAGGTTTGGAAGCGTTTACGAACTTCTGGGTTCTCGACAGCTGTACGCCATTCGTCTTGATATGTACCAATAATGTGTTCCATACGGCGCTCAAGCTCGGCAGCTAAACCAAGAGAGTCATCAACGATCACAGATTTAAGGTAGTCTAGACCGCCTTCCATGTTGTCACGCCATACACTGGTACGTTGTAAACGGTCTGCCGTTTGAATGTAGAACATAAAGAAACGGTCGATATAACGAATAAGTGTTCCTTTATCGAGGTCAGATGCAAGTAATTCTGCATGACGCGGTTTCATACCACCGTTACCACATACATAAAGGTTCCAACCCTTTTCAGTGGCAATCACGCCTACATCTTTACCTTGCGCTTCTGCACACTCACGTGTACAGCCAGACACTGCCATTTTCAATTTATGCGGTGAACGCAAACCTTTGTAGCGGTTTTCAAGTTCAATCGCTAAACCAACCGAGTTATCTACCCCGTAACGGCACCAAGTGCTACCCACACAAGATTTCACTGTACGTAACGACTTACCATAGGCATGACCAGACTCGAAGCCCGCAGCATTTAACTCTTCCCAAATGAATGGAAGCTCATGAACTTGCGCACCAAACATATCAACACGTTGACCACCAGTAATTTTGGTGTACAAGTTATATTTCTTTGCAATTTGACCAATCGCAATTAAGCCATCCGGAGTGACTTCCCCACCTGCCATACGCGGTACAATGGAGTAAGAGCCATCTTTTTGAATGTTACCTAGGTAGTAGTCGTTACTGTCTTGCAGACCTGCATGACTTGGCTTAAGTACGAAATCATTCCAGCAAGATGCCAAAATATTTGCTACGGCTGGTTTACAAATATCACAACCTAAACCGTGCCCATGTTGATGAATCAAATCATCAAATGTCTTGATTTCATTGACACGGACCAAGTGATACAACTCTTGACGCGAGTACGGGAAGTGTTCGCAAATGTGATTGTTAACAGTCACGCCTTGACGCTGTAACTCTGACTTCAATACTTGAGTCACTAATGGTGCACAACCACCACATGCTGTTGCTGCTTTGGTGCATTTCTTTAATGCACCTAAAGAGGTCGAACCATCGCTAATTGCTTGGCAGATGTCTGCTTTTGATACGTTGTTACATGAACAAATGGTCGCGCCGTCTGGCAGCAAATCGACTCCGCTACCACCAGATTTTCCTGCTGATTGTTCAAAGCCAGGCATGATTAAGCTTTCAGGAACTTCAGGTAAAGCCAGACCGTTTAACATCATTTGTAAAAGGTCGTTGTACTCTTTCGCATCGCCCACTAAAACCGCGCCCAGCAATTTGGTTTTGTCGGCATTTACAACAATCTTTTTATAAATCAGTGCATGCTCATCTGCATAGAAATAGCTTAATGCACCCGGAGTCATGGCATGAGCATCACCGACCGAAGCAACATCAACGCCCATCAACTTCAACTTGGTGCTCATGTCTGCGCCAGCGAAGCAATGACACTCTTCATCTAAAATATGTTTTGCTGCAATACGCGCCATGTCATAGCCCGGTGCAACCAAGCCATAAATTTTATTTTGCCAAAGCGCACATTCACCAATGGCATAAATGTTTTGATCAGATGTTTGGCAATAATCATTAATTACAATACCGCCACGCTCACCAATCGCAAGCCCGCTATTTCGCGCTAATTCATCACGTGGGCGGATCCCCGCAGAGAATAAAATCACATCAGTTTCGAGTTCACTACCATCGGCAAACTTCATCACATGAGTGGTATTTACACCAGACTCAATAGACTGAGTCGCTTTTTGTGTATGAACTTTTACACCTAAATCTTCAATTTTACGGCGTAAAACCTTACCCCCTAAGTCATCAATTTGAACTGCCATCAAACGTGGTGCAAACTCAACAACGTGCGTTTCTAAATCTAAATCACGTAAAGCTTTGGCTGCCTCAAGTCCAAGTAAACCACCCCCAATTACTACACCTGTTTTTGCATTGAGACTCGCTGTACGAATCGCATCTAAGTCTTCAATAGTACGGTAAACAAAACAGTTTTCACGGTCATTACCCGGAATTGGTGGAACGAATGCATATGAACCAGTCGCCAGCACCAACTTGTCATAACTAATAACATCACCATGATTGGTTGTTACGGTTTGTGCAGCTGTATCAATCGCTACTGCTTTAGTATTTAAACGTAGGTCGATGCCATACGCATCGGCAAAATCAAAACGTGCTAAAGATAAATCTTTTGCCGATTTCCCTGAGAAGTATTCAGTCAAATGTACGCGGTCATATGCGATACGAGGCTCTTCTGCGAGAATTGTGATTTCCAGTTCATCATCTGCTTTTTCTAAAATGGCTTCGATGAATTTGTGGCCCACCATACCATGACCAATCATTACCAATTTCATAGTGTTTCTCCTCAAATCACGTTGCTTTTAAGCTGCGTTCTTACGTTCTCAAATAGACATTGTTGTTTTGCCTTGTGCTCTACCGAGAAACGTATCAACATCACAAAGCGTATAGCTGCTTGGAATCCATTTTTTCCACTCGTTGACGACACCCAATGCATAGCAAAGTTATAAAAACAAATAAAAAAAGCGAGCCCCCTCATAGAGAAGGCTCGCATCGCTGGAACTGAAAAATTAGTTAATTCAGATGTAACTTTTTTATGCAATAAAAATAAAGACATAACCTTCACTCCGACTGAACGTAAATTCTTTATGTGTGCAGTTGCACTCACAAATTCGATCAGAACGGACATCGTTGGCCGTCTTTAAAACTTATGGTCGTCTTCGACCTGTAATTAACTAAGCATTTTGCATGCCAATTCTTTTTAAGATTAATATTAATAATTTTTTATTATTATTTTCAATTATTTAAACTAAAATACCTTTTCATCCATAAAGAAGATTTAATTTTTCCTGCACTATTGCTGCTCCTCTATATGGTTTAAACAAAAATAAGTTTTGCCACAAAATGAATCGTATTTTTGCACCAATATCGATCAAAACAATGCTTTAACATAGTAAAGGACCACTCATGCCTGATTTTTTGTTTAAATTTGGATGGCACTAATCTTGCTTAAAACTTAATAACAAAAAACGCGTCGAATTGGCGCATTTTCTTAGCCTGATTTTCTGAACTTATGCCAAAACTCAAAATAGCTCTTATCGATGATGATCATGCACGGGCCGACTATATAAAAAACAGTCTGCTTGAAAATGACTTTGAAGTGGTGGCCTGCCTTACTTTGGACCACTTAAATATTTTTCGTCTTGAAGATTTACAAGCCGATGTCATCTTGCTCGACATGGATCATCCTCATCGTGACATTATTGAAAGTTGTGTGAGTAGCTATGACCTACCAACTGTTCTATTCACTAAAAATTCAGATAAAGACACCATCAAACAAGCGATAGATGCAGGTGTAACGGCTTATATTGTAGACGGCATAGACCCTGCCCGCTTACATACCATTTTAGAGATTTCAATTGAGCAATATAAAAAACATAAAAAGCTCGAAGGTGACTTAAAAGAAGCTCAAACCAAACTGGCAGATCGTAAAGATGTTGAAAAGGCCAAAGTGCTACTCATGCAACTGCATGGCTTACCTGAAGATACGGCTTTTCAATTACTCAGAAAAAATGCCATGAGTCACCGTATAACGATTGGAGAAATGGCACGGCGTTTACTTGACGCTCAAAAATTACTAAATGATCAACTAAAGGATGAATAAATGAGCAAATTAGAAAAGACTCAATTGCAACTCGGCTATATTCCTTTACTTGATTGCATCGCTTTACTGTGGGCAAAGCAGCAAGGTTTCTTCGAAGAAGTCGATTTAGATGTTACCCTAGTCAAAGAAGCATCATGGGCAAGTCTACGCGACCGTTTAGCTTTTGGTTTATTAGATGCTGCACATTGTTTATCTGCTATGCTACCCGCTGCAGCTGTGGGTGCAGACCAAATTGGTATTGCACTGCAAACCCCTCTTATTTTAAGTAAAAACCGTGCCTTTATTAGCTTAAGCCAAAAATTAACCCATCAACTGGCTATTCAAGAAAACGATAATGCACAAACTACCGCCCAAAAAGTGACGAGCTACATTAAAGAAGATAATGCTCTATCCTTAGCCCATGTATTTAAACATTCAATCCATCATTATTGTTTAAGAGAATGGCTTGCGTTGGCAGATTCTAAAATAGCTCAAACGCTCAAACTCAAAGCACTTCCCCCACCGTATATGGTCGAAGCTTTAGATAACCATGTGATTGATGGTTTTTGTGTGGGAGAGCCGTGGAATACACAAGGAGAACTTTTAGGCTTAAGTAAAATGGTTTGCTCAAGTCAGGACATTATTCCCAATGTGGCAGATAAAGTTCTCGCAGTAACACAAGAATGGGCCGAACAACACCCTCAAACCTTAGTTGCACTTACGGCGGCAATTATGAAAGCTCAAAAAGAATTGAGTAATTTAAAAGATTTTACACCTGTCTTAAAGTTATTGGTCGAGTTCGGGATTGTCCGATTTCACTGTTCTGAAGAAGTGCATGTTGATAAATACCATATGATTCAAAATATTGTAAAGCACTTGGTTAAAGAAAATGCTGCCCCGCAACCTGAAGACTTTTATTGGTTATTTGAACAAATGCAAAAATGGGAAAAGCTTCAATTAGCCCCTGATCAAATCATAGAACTGAGTGCGCAATGCATTCATCTCGATTGCTACAATCAAGCCAAACTCTAAAAAACTTAAGCTCATTATAAAAAAAAGCTGTCTTTATTAACAAAGACAGCTTGAAAGACCCATAAGACAAATGCGTTATACGCATTACTATATTTAAAGGACTCAACTCATCCATTAAATATAGTTCTTATGCTTCCGATCATAACCAACTAAAACTTATCATTTTCATTTCCATATCAATAACTGACAATTCAGCAGTCTTGCATCCTTTTTATAATTTCGACGAACAACCTGAACTCCCCTAGATATTAGTCTGTAATTTTGTTAACTTGATTATGTTACAAATTCAAAATATGTATTTGGGATTAATAAATTGGGGGGCAAAGAAATGATGAGAGAAATCTCACACCGCGAAGTTTATGCACTGGTTGATATTAACAATTGTTATGTCAGCTGTGAGCGACTTTTCAACCCTAAACTCAATGATAAACCTGTAGTTGTTTTATCTAACAACGATGGCTGTGTTGTTTCACGTAGCGAAGAAGCAAAACTCTTAGGTATCAAGATGGGAGTACCTTGGTTTCAAATTGAAAAAGATGCTTTAAAAGCTGGTGTTCAAGTTTATTCAAGCAACTACACTTTATATGCCGAGATGTCTCGTCGCTTTTTTGCTGTCCTCGGTGACTTTTTCTCTCCAGATGACTTAGAAGCTTACTCTATAGATGAATGCTTTATTCATCTCACCCCTTACCTTCAGTCTATTGATATATCAGATTACTGCAGTGAGGTGAGAAACACTCTCCTAAAATGGTTAGGCTTACCTTGTTGTATTGGTATTGGATATTCAAAGACACAAGCAAAACTTGCCAATCACTATGCTAAGAAAATTAAAAGTTTTAGGGGAATTTGTAATTTTATCACCTTAGATCCATTAATTATAGAAGATCTCATGCAGCACACATCAGTCAAAGAAGTGTGGGGAATTGGCTATCAATTGGTCAAACAACTACAAAGTTATGAAGTGTACTCCTGCCTAGACTTAACTTTTGCCAATGAACACCATATGGCAAAAGCATTTTCTGTGGTCATGGCACGTACCATTCGTGAGCTAAAAGGCCAATCCTGTATTCAACTTGACGATCCCGCTATTCCGACTAAACGGATTTTAGCATCACGAAGTTTTGCTCAAGCTTTATCCAGCATTGAGATTATTAAACAAGCACTTATTTTTCATCTTAATCGAGCACATCGCCGTTTAATGAAACAAGAACAACTTTGTTCCTGCATTCAGGTCATGCTTTATGAAAAAATCGATAAGCCACCTTATAAAAAAGCCATTTCTCAGGCTATCGGTCTTCACTATGCAACAGATGATTTATGTATACTAACAAAAGCTGCAATGCAGCAAATCGATGTTTTATATAAAGAAAATAAAAGCTACATAAAAATTGGCGTGTTATTTTGTGGTCTACATGCACGTCAGCAACATATTGATGATTTATGGCAGCCTTTAGAACTTATTCATCAAAGACAACAATTGATGGAAACTTTAGGTACAGTCCGTAAGCGTTTTGGTAGTCATTACTTACAAGTCGGCTATCACTCACGTAACCCATCTTGGCAAATGAAACAATGCCATCGCTCAAAAAATTACCTAACTCGCTGGAATGAAATGTTAACGATTGAAGATGCTCACGACCTCGTTACACAAAATACATGAACTGTTTTTGTCAATTCGGTTTAAAATAAGCTCCGTTAAATTACTTGAAATTTTGTCATTTTTTAACATTGCTAATTCGTCGCAAAATTTACAATATATAAGCCGAATTTGGTGTACCCTTTCTGCGACAATTAAAAGAAATTATAAAAAACTTGTAGAAACATATGCCATAATAAGCAAACTTTGCAGACATCTTGCAAAGATTATTTGCAACTTTAGAGCTGGAGCAATCTGAATGAGTTCGACCATTTTGGTAATTCATGGACCGAATTTGAATTTGCTGGGAAAACGCGAACCAGAAGTATATGGTCATCTTACCCTAGACAATATCAATCAACAACTTATTGCTCAAGCTGAACAAGCCTCTATTACACTAGATACTTTTCAAAGCAACTGGGAAGGTGCCATTGTTGACCGTATTCATCAGGCACAAACAGAAGGCGTAAAACTGATTATTATTAACCCTGCTGCCCTCACTCATACTTCAGTTGCTTTACGCGATGCCTTACTGGGCGTTGCTATCCCCTTTATAGAAGTACATTTATCAAATGTTCACGCACGTGAAGCTTTCAGACATCATTCTTATTTATCAGACAAAGCAATTGGCGTGATTTGTGGTCTAGGCGCAAAAGGTTACAGCTTTGCTCTCGATTACGCTATTGAAAAAATTCAACCATCTAACCCAAACTAGTTCAGGAATAGTCGCCCATGGATATCCGCAAAATTAAGAAACTCATCGATTTAATGATTGAGTCTGACTTGCAAGCGATTGAAGTTAAAGAAGGTGATCAATCGATCGCTTTAACTCGTCGCAATCCTGTCGTTGCTGCGGCTGGTGTAGCACTTCCGGCAGCTCCTGTTGCTGAAGCACCTGTTGCAAAAACACCACGTGGAGCAGTTGAAACTTCTCCTATGGTTGGTGTGTTCTATGCTGCTCCAAGCCCAGGCGAAGCACCATTTGTTAAAGTAGGTCAAACAGTATCTGCTGGTGAGACTTTGGGTATTATCGAAGCAATGAAAATCATGAACCCGATTGAAGCAACTCAAAGCGGCGTGATTGAAGAAATTTTAGTGAAAAATGGTGAAGTGATCCAATTCGGTCAACCTTTATTCCGTTATCGCGCGTAATACCTCGGGGACAACTATGTTGCAAAAAGTTTTAATTGCAAACCGTGGTGAAATCGCTTTACGAATTACCCGGGCTTGCAAAACATTAGGAATCAAAACTGTCGGTATCTATTCAGATGCTGATAAAGATTTGATGCATTTACGTTTCGTTGATGAAGCAGTATGTATTGGTCCGGGTGCAAGTAGTGACAGCTATTTAAATATCCCGGCAATTATTACTGCTGCAGAAATTACTGGTGCTGATGCAATTCACCCAGGCTATGGCTTTCTTTCAGAAAATGCCGAGTTTGCTGAAATTGTAGAAAGCTCAGGTTTCACATTCATTGGCCCTCGCCCAGAACATATTCGTTTAATGGGTAACAAGGTTTCTGCAATTGTTGCAATGAAAAAAGCTGGTGTACCGACAGTACCGGGTTGTGACCATGCAGTAACTATCCACAATGCTTTAGCTGAAGCGAAAGAAATCGGTTTCCCGCTTATTGTTAAAGCGGCAGCTGGTGGTGGTGGTCGTGGTATGCGTATTGTTGAACGCGTAGATACATTACTTGAGTCAGTTCAAGCAGCTCAACGTGATGCAGAAATGTGGTTCGGCGATGATACAGTGTACATGGAACGCTTCTTACAAAAACCTCGCCATGTCGAAGTTCAAGTTTTAGGTGATGGTAACGGCCATGCGATTCATTTATATGATCGCGACTGCTCATTACAACGTCGTCACCAAAAGGTGTTAGAAGAAGCTCCTGCTCCAAATCTACCAGAACAAGCACGCGCTGATATTTTACAAGCTTGTGTTAATGCATGTCAGTTAATGCAATATCGTGGTGCTGGTACATTTGAATTCTTGTTCGAAGACGGTGAGTTCTTCTTTATTGAAATGAACACTCGTGTTCAGGTTGAGCACCCTGTAACTGAAATGGTGACTGGTGTTGACATTATTGAACAGCAATTACGTATTGCAGCTGGTTTAGGCTTAGAGCTTCAACAAGAAGATATTGAAGTTCGTGGCCATGCCATTGAATGTCGTATCAATGCTGAAGATCCAACCACTTTCTTACCTTCACCAGGTAAAATTGAAAGTTTTTATGCGCCAGGCGGTGCAGGTATTCGTTTAGATTCTCATATCTATCCTGGATATAGCATTCCACCTTATTATGATTCAATGATTGCAAAATTGATCTCTCATGGTAAAAATCGTGAAACTTCGCTTGCCCGTATGCGTCAAGCGTTAGACGAAATGATTCTTACAGGAATTAAAACCAATATTCCTTTACATAAAGATCTTATCTTGCAAGATAAAAACTTCTGCGAACAAGCAATGGACATCCATTACCTTGAAAAACACTTGTTGAAAAAAGTGGAAGAAGAAAAGAAAGCTGAAACTGCATAATATGTATAATAAAAAAAGCCTCTTACATAAGAGGCTTTTTTTATTAATTCAAATTTATGGCAACATGCGACGTAGTGTTGCAAAGCATTGCTCGCCTTTAGCAGTTGAGCAGAAATTGATAGTATGGTCATTTTTCCATTGCACAAAATACTGGGAAACATCACCAGTCTGATCTTGCTGCTGACCAGAACAATCAACTTTATTATTATCAAACTTAATCTGCATCACTAGAGCTGATAACTGCTCTTTAGGGTCATCAGATGGTTGATATTCATAAATACCATATGACCATTCTTCACCGCTTTTAATCACCACATCATTACTACTACGGAAATTATAGTACTCTACACATTTTTTATTATTTGGAATCTCCATTCCCCACAATCCCATAATTTCAGGACGCGTAACAATACGTATAGCGTTAGGATTACTAGCAGTGCGTACGGGCTGTTCCGTTGGCTGTTGAGTCACTGTCTCAGCCATAGCAAAACCAGAACAAGCCAATAATAATCCCATAATATAAATATTTTTCATAGATTTATTAATCATTAAACGCATGGGTTTAAGTTAGCACATTTTTTTAGAAAAACAT
>NZ_JEYB01000023.1:0-54588 GCF_000582255.1 Acinetobacter sp. 1566109
CAATTTTGGGATACTGGTGATTCCATTGATCACAGAAGATGTCTAGGGACTTTAAAGCATTTTCCTCTGTACTTGCCTGATAAATCGCTTTCAGACCCGACGTAACAGCCTTGTAGTCTTTCCAGCTTACAAATCTCAGGCTATTGCGTACAACATGCACAATACACAGTTGAATATCAGTATGAGGGTAAACAGAGGCTATCGCGTCAGGAAAGCCTTTTAATCCATCTACACAGGCAACAAGAATGTCCTGTACTCCTCGATTTTTTAGCTCTGTCATGACTGACAGCCAGAATTTGGCACCTTCTGTCTGAGCAATCCACATACCCAGTAATTCTTTTTGCCCATCCATATTGATGCCTAAAGCAAGGTATACGGACTTGTTAATCACATTGGAGTGCTGACGGACTTTGACAACAATACAGTCAAGATAGACAACAGGATAAAGGCTATCTAAGGCTCTATTTTGCCACTCAGTCACTTGCTCAATCACAGCATCGGTAACTTTGCTGATGAGAGATGCTGACACATCGGCATCGTACATTTCTTTGAAGAAGGCTACAATTTCCCTATTAGTCATTCCTTTTGCATACAGTGAGAGGATTTGGTCATCCATACTGGTGATGCGTGTTTGGTGCTTTTTGATAATTTGTGGCTCAAATGAACCTTCTCGATCACGGGGAATATCTAAAGCCAGTTGTCCATCTTGAGTTGTAATGGTTTTAGAACTAAACCCATTACGGCTATTTGAGCCTTTCTTGGGCTGATGCTTTTCATAACCGAGATGGTCTGAAAGTTCAGTATTGAGTGCAGTTTCAATCATGAATTTTTTAAAGACTGCTGTCATTTGGTTTAAGTCTTCTGGTGTTTTTAGACCTTTAGCCAATTCGGCAGCCATACTTTTGATTGTTGCTTCATCCATGTGAAGTACCTTTTGTAATTATCCTCTGAAGGATAAATGAAAATTAAGTACTTACACAAAATTTAGAACAGTCCCGCGATTGTCGATGCAGCCAACCAATATTTAAATGTACAAGCCTATGTTTATGAAGGTGTTGATCATGCCTTTGCACGACCAAAAAGCAACCATTACCACAAACCTTCAGCACGCTTTGCTCACGAGCGTACAGTAACAGCTCTACATGAAACGATTGGGCCGAAATATGACCTGGTCGCACTATGGGAAGAGCATATTCGTCATGAGTTCGATACGCGTGACGTGCCTGCAACCATGGCAACGATGGTCGCGGAGCCTTATGTCAACCATATCCCAACCTTGACTGGTGGTGTAGGTCAAAGCCAGCTTGCTCGTTTTTATCAATATCACTTTGTTCATCAAAACCCAAAAGATATGAAGATCACTTCGATCTCTCGTACGGTTGGCTCAACGCAAGTGGTAGACGAGTTCATTATGAGCTTTACCCACGATGCTGAAATTGACTGGTTATTACCGGGTGTAAAACCGACTGGTAAATATGTCGAAATTCCAATGTTAGGTGTAATTCAGTTCAGAGGTTCAAAGCTGTGCCATGAGCATATTTACTGGGACCAAGCGTCGGTACTCGTTCAAATTGGTTTATTAGACCCAACAGGTTTACCCGTTGCAGGTGTTGAGACCGCGCGAAAACTTCTTGATGAAGATCTTCCTTCCAATACTTTGATGCCATCTTGGTCAAATAGTGAAGGCAAGCCAGTTAGTTAAGGAGTATTTGCAATGAATATAAATTTAAAAGGAAAAGTCGCTGTGGTGAGCGGCGGTGCAACACTGATTGGTAAAGCTGTTGTACAAGCCTTAGTCAGTGCAGGTGCTCATGTCGCTATCTTAGATATTGATACCAAAGGCAAGGCAATTGCAGAAAGCTTTAACCATGACGTGATGTTTATTCAAACCGATTTAACCAGTGATGCCGCTATTCAACAAGCTGTGGCAGATATTCGTCAACATTTAGGTGAAGTGAGTTACTTGGTGAATTTGGCATGTACCTACTTAGATGATGGTTTTAAATCTTCACGTCAGGACTGGTTACAAGCACTCGATCTTAATTTGGTCTCTACCGTTGAGCTGAGCCGTGCTTTATACAATGACTTAAAAAAGCAGCAAGGTTCAATTGTCAATTTTACTTCAATCTCTGCCAAAGTAGCACAAACAGGACGCTGGTTATATCCAGTTTCTAAAGCCGCGATACGTCAACTCACACAAAGCATGGCAATGGATTTTGCTGTCGACGGTATTCGTGTCAATTCAATTTCTCCGGGTTGGACATGGTCACGAGTCATTGCAGAAGTCAGCGGCAATAACCGTGAAAAAGCCGATAGCGTTGCAGCCGATTATCACTTGCTAGGCCGATTGGGTCATCCAGAAGAAGTCGCCAATGTTGTTTTGTTTTTATTGTCACCCGCTGCGAGCTTTGTGACCGGAGCAGATTACGCAGTCGACGGTGGCTATTCAGTAATGGGCCCTGAAGGATCACAGCCCGCTATTCCGCGTTTAGCCGAATAGCACAGCGTTTTAAAAGCACATTTAGAAAATTATGGAGAAGATTATGCGCCGTATTGCAATTGTTGGAGCAGGACAGTCTGGTTTACAGCTTGGTTTGGGGTTATTAGATACAGGTTACGACGTAACCATGATCACCAACCGAACTGCCGATGAAATCCGCCAAGGTAAAGTTATGTCAAGCCAGTGTATGTTTCATACCGCTTTACAAACTGAACGTGACTTGGGACTAAATTTCTGGGAAGAACAATGTCCAGCCGTAGAAGGTATTGGGCTAGCTTTAGTTAATCCTGAAAATGGTGGTAAAGCATTTGAATGGAGCGCTCGTCTTGAGCGCTACGCTCAATCGGTCGATCAACGCGTCAAAATGCCATATTGGATGGAAGAATTTGAACGCCGTGGCGGTCGATTGGTGATTCAGGATGTTGGTATAGAAGAGTTAGAACAACTCGCAAACGACTACGAGCTTGTATTACTCGCGGCTGGTAAAGGTGAAGTTGTTAAACAGTTTGAACGTGATGATGTACGTAGTGTTTTTGATAAACCGCAGCGCGCTTTGGCTTTGACATATGTCAAAAATATGAAGCCAATTTCACCTTATTCACGTGTGACTTTTAACATTATTCCTGAAGTTGGCGAATACTTTTCATTTCCCGCACTTACCATTAATGGTCCTTGCGACATTATGGTGTTTGAAGGTATTCCAAATGGACCAATGGACTGCTGGCAAGATGTCAAAACACCTGAACAACACCTGCAATGCAGTCTGGATTTACTCAAGAAATTTGTGCCTTGGGAATATGAACGCTGCGTAAATGTTGAATTAACTGATGCTGGCGGTTATTTGGCAGGGCGCTTCCCGCCGACCGTACGCAAACCCGTTTTAACCTTACCGTCTGGCAAGAAGATTTTTGGTATGGCAGATGCCTTGGTGGTGAATGACCCGATTACTGGTCAAGGCTCAAACAACGCTGCTAAGTGTAGCAAAATCTATTTCGATGCCATTTTAGCCAATGATAATCAAAGCTTTAGTGAACAATGGATGGTTCAAACTTTTGAACGTTATTGGTCTTATGCAGAAAAAGTCGTGGCTTGGACCAATAGCCTATTAGTACCACCGCAGCCACATGTTATTGAGCTATTAGCAGCCGCAAGCCAGAACCAAAGCATTGCTTCAATTATGGCCAATAACTTTGATGACCCGCGCTCTTTTGCTCCGTGGTGGTTTGACGCAAATCAAGCTCAAGCATTCTTAGCTTCAAAAACCACAGCAAAAGTGGCCTAAGGTCAAAATATCAAAGGAAGATTAAAAATGGACACAATTGAAACTTTAGCTTTACAAGCGATTAATGCTGAAAACCCAAGAGAAATTCGTAATTTGCTTGGTCAGTTTGCAACTGGCGTTACCGTGATTACAACTCGTGGCAAAGATGGCCGGAAAATAGGAATGACCGCCAATTCATTTTCATCTTTGTCTTTAGATCCGCCATTAATTTTGTGGAGCCTTTCAAAAACGGCGCCAAGTTTGCCTGATTTTGTAGAAGCTGAATATTTTGCAATTCACATGTTGGCACAAGAGCATCATCAGCTTTCAGGACATTTTGCTCGGGGTGCTGAAGATAAATTTGCAGGTATTGCCCATCAGCAATGCGATGCAGGCGTTCCAATTTTGTCCGATGCACTCGCAACCTTGGTTTGCCGAAATGTAAATCAGTATGAGGGCGGAGATCACCTGATTTTTATTGGTCAAATTGAACAATACCAACAACGCCAAGGTGAACCATTGGTATTCCATGCAGGAAAGTATCGGATTGCCGCTGAGCATCCAGAATTAGCACATTAATTCACCACAATCACGATCAATCCGGTCGTGATTTTTTTATAGGAAATAAAAAGATGAAAAGCACTTTAATTAAACATGGCTTTTTAGCAGGGGCATTGTTGGGTGTGCCTTTGGTTGCACATGCCTATGATTTACCGACCGTAAACTTAGGTATGACCAGCTTTCTCGATGGTGGATTACCCGCAGGGCCCGGTTGGTATGCTCAAACCTATTTTCAAAATTACGATAGTAATAAACTGGTCGATGTTAATGGACAAAAACTCGGTTTACCTAAAACAGATTTAAATTATCAAGTATTGGTTGAGCAGATTAGTTATTTATCGAATGTCCGAGTAAAAGATAAAGCCAGTCTAGGCATGAATTTTCTGATTCCTTTTGTCAGTAAAATGGACATGGATGATGGCTTGAATAATGCGGCAATTAAAGCCCAAAGTGGCTTTGGGGACATTATGATTGGGCCTTTCATTCAGTTCGATCCAGTCATGGGCGCACAAGGACCGAAGTTTATACATCGTTTTGAGTTTCAGGTGAATTTACCTACTGGCGAATACGACCAGCAAAAAGATATTAACCCAGGTAATAACGCCGTTTCATTTGACCCGTATTGGGCTGCCACATATTGGTTTAATCCAAAATGGACAGCTTCAACACGTATCCATTATCTCTATAACTTTAAGAATAATGACCCAAGCTATGCGTTTGCTGGAGCAAATGATATACAGGCAGGGCAAGCAATTCATGCAAACTTTGCAACGGACTATGCTATTACCGAACAGTTCCGTTTAGGGCTCAATGGCTATTGGCTAAAACAAGTTACAGATACCGAAGTCGATGGTGAAAAAGTCAAAGGTCGACGTGAACAAGTTTGGGCAATTGGTCCCGGTGCGATGTATAGTTTTTCTAAAAATGATCACTTGGTTGCAAATGCATATTTTGAGCAAGATGCTGAAAACCGCCCAGAAGGTACGCGACTACAAGTTCGTTATGTTCATCATTTCTAAGTCATAAAAAAAGCCTTTTATATCAAAAAATATAAAAGGCTTTTATCTATTTGTTTTAAGAAAAAATTGAAGTAATTAAGCCTGAGCCTTCATTTTGACCAGATCGGCGAGTAGACGAAGGTAACTCACCATAACGGCGTTTGTACTCTTGTGAAAAACGGCCTAAATGGGTAAATCCCCATTTAAATGCAACGTCAGTGACAGATAGATTTTCATTGTGCATGAGCTCTAAATGGGCTTGTTCAAAACGTAATTCTTTTAAATAAGACATTGGGGTTGTCCCCAAATAATTTTTAAAACCAGTAAATAGGGTTCTTACGCTCACGCCTGCATGTTCAGCTAAAATCTCGACATTGAGCGGCTCATGCAAATGTTCTTTAATATAGGCTTCTGTACGCTTCACGAAATAAGGAGATACCGTTTTTTCTTTATAATGATCAAGCTTATGTAATGCATTGTTGGGTTGACCATAAATCAGTGCATTAAATAGATTTGACTCAAATTGTTTAAAGGCTAATGGATGATGGAGCGGGTGCTGATCACATGCTAAAGCATCCATTAAGGTTCTAACGAGCTGTAAAAAATAGGCTCCACCTTGGGTAGAAAAATCTAATTTAGGGTCAAAAACGAGTAAGTTATTCTCTGAATCCGCAATGTGTTGACGGCAATGGTAAGTAAAATCATCCTTTGACACTTTTAGAATAAGCTGGGGTGAGTTCGCATGCCAGCGCATACGTAAAGATTGCTGAGGTGAAATAAGAGAGGCAACTTGATAATAAGAAATAAACTTTTGCGAACCAAACTCGATTTCTGCATAGCCTTGAGTTGGAATCTGAATTAAGTAAAAGTTATCCAGATGATCTGGTTCAATAATGACATCCGCGCCATATTCCAAGCGGCTAATAGACAAGGCGCCTGTTTTAACATGGTGCATAGTTGCACTGAAATCTCGCTTCTGATGAGAGATTTTAAGATCATGCGGTTTAAAAATTTGGCCTACATTGCGGCAGGTTTCGCTTAAATCGTGGTGATCGAACACCAAATTATGATTGGTAAAGATAGACTCATTTTGAAAATGACGTCCATTGAGTTCGTGGGAGTTGGCTTGGTTCATATTTATCCCTTTTGGCTCACTCCTGTATTTACCTATGTTGCAAAAGTTTTAAACTTTCACTGTGCAATAAGTAAATACGGCACTTAAAAATTAAGTTAAGCGTAAAATACAATGAGATATAAGCAAGATATAGACCAATCTAACCGCTAGTTATTGTGATTTTCTCAAACTTTTACGTCGGATTTTGTCCATCAATTTAATACATTCGAGAAATAGAATAGGGGGATATAAAAGGTGCTATAACTTAATCTCATCATGATCTTATTCCTTAAGATCTATCAAAATTTATAACAAATCCGTGCGAACTGGTCAATTTATTTTGTCGGAATTCATTATTTTATATTATTGATATATAAAAGCTTTTAATTTAAATGCAAAAATTCAATATACCCCTTATAAGAGTATATTGAATCATTTCAGGTTTAGTAGTTTTTAAGCTATTTATACTTTTAACGTGAGGTATTGCTCTGTAAAAATTTCTCGCTGTAGATACGGTAGTTTTGCAGAGCTTGCTCATCTAACCAATTTTTAACGGCTTCAATCATTGGCGGTGGGCCACATAAATACATATCAAAAGCTTGCTCGGCCAGTTGATCTTTATTTAAGTGCTCATGGATATAGCCTGCTTTACCTTGCCAAGTTTCCGTTGCCTTAGTCACAATCGGGTGATAGCTAAAGTTTGGTAACTGTTCAGCATAAGCATGTAAACGCTGTTGTTCACACAAGTCGGTTTCACTATTTACGCCGTAGTACAACTGAACTGTAGGTGAATTAGGCTGCTCAACCAAGTTATCAAGCATTCCCAAGAAAGCTGATAAACCAGTTCCACCCGCCACAAAAACCAGTGGTCGCTCTACTTCACGTAAATAGAAACTACCAAGCGGTGCTTCAATAAGTAAGCTTTGTCCGACCTGACAACGGTCACGCAGGTAATTACTCATCACACCGTCTGGTAAGAGACGAATTAAAAATTGTAATTGATTGGTCGCATTTGGTCTATTTGCAAAAGAATAAGAACGCCAGTCTTCAGTATCTGGTATTTGCAAACGAGCGTATTGACCTGGCAAAAACTGAAGTTGTTCAGCATGACTGCTCGCATCAAGATGTAAAATTGCTGTTGTTTCTGAAACCAGCTCAACCGCAGTCACTTGGGTTTCAATTTTTAAGGTATCACCAGCATTGCAAATAGCAGAATCATGATCGAAATAAAAAGCTGCATCGGATTTCACTCTTGTTTGGCAAGCTAACATTTTTCGCTCGGCCAAATCACGTTCACTTAATGCATCTTCATCGACATATTCTTGCTCATAAATGCCGGTTTCACACTGTCCCTGACAGGTACCACAAACACCTTCGCGGCAGTCTAACGGCAAGTTAATTCCTTGACGAACTGCTGCATCAAGCAGCAATTCATCTTTATTTACCGAAATGAAAAAGGTTTTGCCATCGGCAAAGTTAAGTGCAACTGAATGTCCCATTTTCATTCCCCTTAAACGTGATAGAAGTCTAAAACGGAATCAATTTTGTCATTCAGCAAAATGCTGTGCTGACGACGAATACGGAAACCATCTGCGGTTTGACGTAAAAGATAAGTGGCATGTCCGTAAAAACAACCTTCTAAACCTTGACGGTTATAAAGCGTTTGCCATGCAACTTTTGCTTCGATAAAACCATCTTCCAGTGTTTTAACTCGGATGTTGTTTATGCTGTGCAAAGTACGTGGTAACGGTGTTGCAGACGCTGCTTTACCTGTACGAATACGAAATACACGGTCTTCAAGGCCTGTACGGTCCGCATAATAAATATAAGATAAGCCCTGATTTGGATCTTGAACATAGTTATGGTCATCAATCCACTGTGGAATATGATATTCACTATCTTCATCGTAAAGCTCTAAGTAGGCATCCCAGTCATAAGCATCACAAAGCTCTGCCTTTTTGTACAAAAACTGAGATACAGCAAAATGTAGTTCTTGTGACATGGTTACACCTCATCCATTACGGCATTGTTTTCAAAAGTAATATCCTGCATTTTCAGCGCTTTTTTATTTAAGCCGTCGAGCATGAGACGTTGCCAGTGTCCATGCTGGTTTACATAGAGTCCTTCATGGGTAAATTCACGGCCAGTAATAACGGGTTGAATGCCTAAATCTTGGGAGTTTTTGGTCGCGCCATATTCCCACGACTGACAACCACGTGAAATATCGCTCCAACGTTCAAGTCGTGCCTGAAAACCTTTTTGCTGTTCACGGAATTCAACTAAATCGTCTGGTGTACCAAGGCCTGATACGTTAAAGAAATCTTCAAACTGGCGAATACGATTACGGCGTGCTTCAGTAGATTCACCTTTAACACCAATACATTGGCTAATGACTTCAGTTTTATTCCATGCCACAGGGCGAACAATACGAAGCTGTGAGCTAATTTGATCCATAAAAAATAGGCTAGGGTACAAGTTCAAATTTCTTAAACGATGCATTGCCCATTCAGCATATTTTTCGCCATATTTTTCAACCATATATGGCATAACCGTGCTGTAACCCGGACGAACTGTTGGATTTGGCATGTCACTAAATAAAACACTATGGCCATTTTTAAAACTAAACCAGCCATCGTCAGTTTCTGAGTCACCTGCACCTAACTTACTGTAGTCAAGTGTGTCGAGTTCGGCACCTTTTGATGCATTGACTTGCTGACGGTGTTGAACTGTAGAGACATAGTTATAGTGAACAGTGCTGACATGGTAGCCATCTAAGCCATTTTCATTTTGTAACTTCCAGTTACCTGCAAAGGTATAAGATGACTTACCTTGTAATACTTCGAGTTCACCTGTTGGCGACTGGTTAACCATTAAATCAAGGAACAGTTTTGCATCGCCTAAAAAGTCTTCTAGGGAATCTGTTGCTTGAGTATCAAGACTTACAAATACAAATCCACGATAGCTGGCAATACGGCCTTGTTTTAAACCACGGCTTGATTTATCAAAATCTTCACAATATTCGCTAGGCGCTTTGACTTTAACCAAACGGCCATCTGACTTATAGCACCATGCGTGGAACGGACAGGTAAATGTAGATTGATTGCCTTTAGCAACACGTGTTAAGGTCGCACCGCGGTGTTCACAAGCATTCACCATGGCATGTAGTTCGCCTTTACCATCACGGCTTACAATAATCGGTTGGCGGCCAATTTGAACGGTTAGGAAATCATGATTGTTTGGAATTTCACTTTCGTGACATGCGTAAATCCAAACCTTTTCAAAAATAAATTCCATTTCCAAGTCAAATAGTTCTGGCTCGGTAAACATGTCGCGTGCAATACGGAACACGCCATCGTTAGGACGGAAGTCGATACATCCATCTATAAAATCATTCCATTGTTTTAAATTAGATGAGGTCATTTACTCAATCCTCCAATCAATCAGCTTTTAACTGATTGAACCGCGATTAAGCATTGCTCTCTATCCGTTTTTTCCAGATCTTTATCCACTTTGTGCAGTTTTGATTTTTTAATTGAACTCTTTTGAAGAAAGAGTAGAGATTTAAATTTGTATGTGTTTTAAGCTATTAAAGTTTCCTATAATGTTAAGCAGCATAAAAATGAAACTTTGTGAACTAAGTCTATGAAAGAAAAAAACTTAAAATTACAAATTAGAATTCTTTTAGAGCAAAATATTGCATTTGGTCCGGGTAAGGCGGATTTACTTGAAGCAATTGCGAGAACTGGTTCAATCTCACAAGCTGCAAAATCTATGAATATGAGCTATCGCCGTGCATGGCAGTTAGTCGACACCATGAATCAATGCTTTGAAACAGCTTTAGTGGAAACACAAACGGGTGGAACACATGGTGGTGGGGCAGCCGTCACAGCTTTGGGCCACAAAGTCTTAGAACATTACCGCCAAATGGAAATCAATGCTCGACAAGCCTTAGAACATGATTATCAAATTATGAGTAGCTATTTAAAGAAATAAGATTAGGAATGCTTTATAAATCAAAGAATTTAAGCGCGAATCAGTTTTATCTACTAATAGTTTTCAATTGCTCAGAAAAAATATCCATCTTTATAAATAATTTCTACTTTTCATCGTCTATGCTTATCGCTATATTCTTGGGTATATATCGCTGCAAAAAACGACAAAAAAGGTAAAACATAATGGTAAGTAATACAAAGATAAAAAAATTAGCTTTAGCTTGTTCAATCCTCAGCATAGGAGGGATCTTTAATATTTCAGCCAAGGCTGAATCAGTTACCGTTTATGCAGCAGCGAGCTTAACGAATGCGATTAACGATTTAGAAAAAATTTACGAAAAACAGAATAAAGTAGAAATTAAGACTTCATATGCAGGCTCATCGACCTTAGCTAAGCAAATTGAAGCAGGTGCGCCCGCAGATATTTTTATTTCAGCAGATACACAGTGGATGGATTATCTACAAAACAAAAAACAAGTTGCAGCAAATGACCGTATAAATTTATTAGGTAACCGTTTGGTTTTAATTACACCTAAAGGAAGACCATTAAATATAAAATTAGATAAAACCACTGATCCCAATAAAGTCTTTACTGGAAAGATTTGTACAGGAGATACCAAAAGTGTGCCTGTAGGCAAATACGCTAAACAAGCTTTTATCAATTTAGGTTGGTGGAACCGTATTGAGCCTAAGTTAGTTGAAACAGAAGATGTTCGAGCGGCATTAAATTTTGTTGCGCGTGGTGAATGTCAGGTTGGGATTGTCTATGCAACCGATGCAGCGATTAGCAAAGATGTGAGTGTAGCTGGCGTATTTCCAGAAAATACGCATTCGCCAATTACTTACCCTATAGGGATAGTTAAAAAGACTCCAAATTCAACAAAGTTCTATCAATTTTTACAAAGCAACCAAGCCAAAGCTGTCTTTAAAAAATATGGCTTTAGTATGCTCACCCCAGATAAACCATGATGTTTTCTTTAACTCCAGAAGAACTCAGCGTTCTGCAACTTTCTTGTAAGGTTGCAGCAAGTTGTCTTGTGGTCAGTATTATTCCTGCAATTTGTGTGGGATGGTTTTTGGCGCGTAAAGAGTTTTGGGGTAAGTCATTCATTGAAACATTGGTGTTTTTACCTTTAGTACTTCCGCCAGTGGTTCCTGGTTATTTGCTTTTACAAGTTTTTGGAAGTCGCGGCGTTGTTGGGCAATATTTAGCTCCACTCGGAATTCATTTTGCATTTAACTGGAAAGGCGCCGTTCTTGCTTCCGCAGTAATGGGTTTTCCGCTGTTGGTACAATCGATTCGACTAGCAATTGAGCTGGTCGATCAGCGTTTAGAAATGGCAGCAAAGACATTAGGTGCCTCATCTTTAGGGGCATTTTTCCATGTCACATTGCCACTTGCCAGCAGTGGTATTTTAATTGGTGCCATTTTGTGTTTTTGCCGGAGTCTAGGTGAGTTTGGAGCCACTATTACTTTTGTTGGTAATATTTCAAATGAAACACGTACTTTGCCTTTGGCCATGTATAGCTTAATGCAACAACCCGATACCGAGGCCGCTATTCAACGACTTATTGTTTTATCGTTAAGCGTGGCTTTTTTAGCGCTATGGTTTGCGCAGTGGTTTCATCGTTATCAAAAGAAGCGCTTAGGGCGGTAAGATTATGTTGATTGATTGCCGTTTCCAGCTACACATGGGTCAATTTCATATTGAGCCTAGTTTCCAGTCCGATGCTTCTGTTATTGGGCTATTTGGTGCCTCTGGGTCAGGTAAAACGTCCATTTTACATGCCATTGCAGGGCTGAACACTCCGCGTAGTGGGCTCATTAAAATACAGGATCAAACGTGGTTTGATTCAAATCAAAACATTAATTTGAGTACGCAAAAGCGACATGTTGGATTGGTCTTTCAAGATGCTCAGCTTTTTCCGCATAAAACGGTAAAGCAAAATTTATTATTTGGTCTTAAGCATCTTTCCCAACAAGAACGTCACTTTGAAGCAGATTATATTATTGAATTATTAAAGTTAGACCACTTATTACAACGTATGCCTATCAAACTCTCAGGAGGGGAAAAACAGCGTGTGGCACTGGGTCGAGCATTGTTATATTCACCTAAGCTGTTACTACTTGATGAACCTTTATCCGCACTAGATGCGAATCATAAAGCTGAAATTATTCCTTTTTTTCAGAAGGTAAAAGAGGAAATAAAAATTCCGATGATTTATGTGAGTCATGATATTCAAGAAATTAAACAACTGACCGAAACAATGTGGATTTTATAATTTTTCATATTTCACACATTATTTCAGTCATTGATTTACAGTGTTAACTAGCCCATAAACTACCTGTTGGAGCAGATTTTCGGCGATCTTGGGCTTGTTGATAAAAACGCCAGAAAGCGAAAGCAAAAATGACAGCTAATAAATCAACCACTAAGATTTCTCCGCCATGTACCCATAAGCCACTTTGAGGAATAAAGTAGGCTAAAAGAGATGTAAGAGGAATCGCAAATAACACAAAAACCAAGGTTAACAGCAGTTGTGGTAAAGCTTTTGCGTAGCCAATCACAAAGGTATAAATCAAAGTCAGTAGGAAAATCGCATAATAACCATACATGAAGAGGTGATTTATACTTTCAATGTTGAGTGTAGCGAAAAGCCAACGACTAGCTAACATTGTGCCTACGACAGCTAGAACACACCCTAAACATGCACCTATAGTTAAGTTCGCGAGGAACACCACATCTTTACGTTGAACAGGAACAGAATCTTCAGCACGCTTTTGTTTACGTGCACGAGTTTCAACCCAAAGAATGTTCCCTGTGTAAAACAAGAAAGCGCCACCGACACCTAACACAAAATAAATCCAACGTACGCCCGTACCCCCAAAACTTCCAAAATGTAGGCTAAACATGGCGTTGATTAACTTATTACCTCCATCAGTCTGAGTATTAATACCTTTATGGTTAAAGTGCTCAACTGCATAGGGGTTCATGCGCATAAAGTCTTGATTTGCGCCACGTAACATCTGATCGGGGCTATACAAGGCTATACGTGCATTGGCTTTTTCAGGTTTATCGAGGTTACTGAACTGGATATAGTCAACTGAATATTCAGGTGCTACTTTTTTTGTTTGAGCTAATATTTGCTGCACATCTATTTGTGTTTGTTTAGGTTGAATAAGCGCAGGGGGAGAACGCTGAAAAACTGGCTGTCCTTTGAGTGCCAGCTGACCAATCGCATCGTAAAAAAAGTCATGAAAAGCAAAGACAATAACGCTAATGCTAATAATGATGTGAAAAGGTAAGCTCGTAATTCCAATCACGTTATGCGCATCTAACCAAAAACGCTTTTTATTTTTACCAGGACGGATGACAAAATAATCCTTTACCAAAGTTGGTAAAAGAATAATCACTCCTGAAAGTAAAGCAAGAAAATATAAAATCGAAACCACGCCCATCACGTAAAGTCCTAATCCGTGATGACCTGCCATGCCGGGTATGCCTGCTGTTTCATGCAACTGTTCGATTAGCCAACCTGCTTTAGATAAGTTTTCCTGAGCAACGATTAACTGACCTTTATCGTCTAAGCTTGCCATCCACGTAGACTGAGCAGCATTAAAGCCATCTCCACGTTCATGCTCACTCCACGTAATAGGCGCGTAGTGAAATTCATTAGACGATAAATTTAGTGTGAAGTTCTTTTGTGCAGCAGGATAGGTAGCCTGAACTTTTTGAATAAGCTCATTATATTGGTTGGGTGAAACTTTAGGTAAAACTTGCTGCGTTGGCGTAGCCCACTTACTAATGTGGTGCTGAAACATGCTAAGCCCACCAGCAAAGAAACAGATAAAAAGCAAAATCCCTGCACATACACCCACCCAAGTATGCATGCTTTTTGCTAATTTCATAATGTCTGAACGTACTTTCATGTTTAACCCCGCAATACGAAAATACAGCTATACGCTAGGGCATTCGCAATGGATAAATAGATCAGTGCTTTTTGTCCGGTCGTAAAAAAATAACTGGCAAACATAATAGGCATCCAAACCCAAGGCACACTCCACATTCCCAATTGCACCAATAAATCCATGGCAACATAAGGACGCCCTAATAGAACTACTAAATTGCCAATCGCGATAGAAAGACTTAGTCCTAAAACCCCGCCAGCAAAAGTTTTACTCCACCAGTCTGGCTGGATAGGAGACTGAATTTTAGCTTTCATGAAACCAATTTCCGTTTAAAAAGCGCTATAAAGGGAAGAAACGACCATGCAAAAATGATGAGCATGAACCAGCAGAAAGCAGCAACAACTTTTGGTAAGCTCGCAAAGAGTGCAATCAATCCAACACTCAACAGTACTAGACCCAGATACTTAAATAGAGCTGGAAGATGGTGAGACAACAGATTTTGATTGCTATGACTACAATAGATACTGACCGCTCCTAACAGGGTCAAAAAAAGTCCTATAAGTTTCATAATCGATGTTTATAAGTAAATTAAAGTCAAAATTTACCCAACAGTATAAGTAAATAATAATTATTATCAAATGATAAGTATAATTATTTATTAAATTGCGACTCGTAAGTTAAAATAAGAGAGAACATATTAAAAGTATTTATTTTGAAGCCAAATACAGTGAGTCATTATCTATATATTCCTGAACAACTCAGCAAATCAATTTATGAAATTTCGAGCTCTATTTTTCTCACATCGGGGCTATTCTGTTATGGGGTAGACTTATCAAAAACACAGCATTTGCATATAGATAAACATTTAGAGCATCCCCTAAAAATTGCTCAAGCGCGTATCGAGCGTAAAAATGAGTACTTATGTGGGAGGGTCTTAGCACAGGCTGTTTTAAATCATCATTTCGGTTTGAATCAGCCAATAACTTCTATACATGAACATTTGCCCATTTGGCCATCTCATGTTTTGGGTAGTATTAGCCATTCACAAAATAAGTTAATTGTTGGGCTATCAAATAACGCGATTTATTTGGGAATTGATGTTGAGCACTGGGTGACCTCAGAATTTGCTAAAGAGAGCGCACATCTTGTTTTAACGCCATCTGAGTTTGATTTATGGAAAAATAAAGCGGCTGAGTTTTTTGATTTTGCTCACTATGTGAGCTTAATTTTTTCTATAAAAGAAAGTCTATATAAAGCGATTTATCCCACTGCAAAGCAGTATATCGATTTCTTAGAAGCATCTATAGTCGATATTAATTTTGAAAATCAAACATTAACG
Organism: Acinetobacter sp. 1566109; assembly: GCF_000582255.1. Classification (NCBI taxonomy): domain Bacteria; kingdom Pseudomonadati; phylum Pseudomonadota; class Gammaproteobacteria; order Moraxellales; family Moraxellaceae; genus Acinetobacter; species Acinetobacter sp. 1566109. The sequence continues at coordinate 15,676 of NZ_JEYB01000023.1, forward strand.
CTAACTTTCTTGCCAGAAATTCAACATCGCTATCAACTCTTAGAACAATATCAAGGTGGTTGGACTGTAGAACAAGACTATATTATGACTTGGGTTTTTCAAGCACATCATTCTGCTTAAAACAAAAGAAGGCAACGAATTGCCTTCTTTTTATTTAGGGTCTAATTTTCTTGTAATTTAGGATCTTGGAATCCTGTTTCACGCATATCTTGAGAGTTGAATAGGAACATAAATCCTACTGCAAAGCTTAGTATGCCAAAGAAGAGGATACTTCCTGATATTGGTAAAAAACGAGTTAAAAGACCTAAAGTTGTAGTGGCAATGGAGTCACCTAATGCATCTTGTGCGAGCCAAATTGCGTTTATACGCCCTAGATATTCATCAGGTGTATGTCCTTGTACAATGCTGTATTGAAGCAAATTGGCAATCGACATCAAATATCCGAAAACACATAAAATTGGTAAAGTCACGATGAGCCACGGTGAAAGTCCAATCATAATCATGCAACTAAAAACACCTAAGCACGTATAGAGCATGACTAAGCCAGGTCGAAGTAACCTTGTTGTCCATCCACTTACTAAGGCACCTAAAGTCGAGCCTAAAGGCACAGCTGAATACATAAGTCCGAGTTCAAATGCGCCGCCGTGAAAAATTTCATCTGCCATTTGCGGAAAAATAATGCGAATAGCACTGCTAAAACTAAGCAATGTGCCAATTAAAATCGTGCTACCGACTACTTTATTTTTAAAAACAAATTTAAACCCTTGAGCTAATTGGCGAAGAGGACTTTCGCCATTTGATGCATGTTGTGGTTTAAGCGCAGGTAGTCCCATCAATAAAAATACAGTAAGTAAAGTACCCACCGTTGAGACCCAATACACAGTTGCAACACCGCTAGCAGCAATTAAAATACCGCCGATTGCTGGTGAAATAACGGTTGCAAGACGTACGGATACCATACTGATCGCACGGGCTTGTACGATATTTTCGCGCCCTACAATCACAGGCATGATCGCCATCATTGCTGTTACACCCAGTGCACCAAAGAAACCATCCCATGCCGATAAAAAATAAATGGCATAGAGCGAAGGGTGCTCAAACATGGCGTTGATGGCGAGACCTGCAAAGCCTAAACCACACACACCACGTGCCAATAAAATCAGCCATTTCCGATCTTTGCGATCTGACAGCAAACCACCAAGTAACAAGCCAATAAACATGGCAATGCCTTCAAAAGCCATTGCGACAGCAACATTTAACGAACTACCCGTAATGTCGTAGACCTGTTTTGGAATAGCTACGACCAGCATACCAATCGTTAACAATGACAATGTGCGGGCAATAAATACATGTCGGAAATGAGCATTACGTTTTAAAAGACTAAAATCGGTCAATATAGATTTAAAGCTCATGGCATACGCTCCTCTAAACCGCGTGCCTGACAAATCATGCTGTTTAACATTGGTCCAAGTATTTGAAGTTGTTCGGGTGACAACACAGTGGTATGGTCTGCTTCGCTTAGTCGAACAATATTGAGTTTTTTAACTAAGGGTGACCATTGTTGTTCTGGTTGGATATAGGGTAGCAAGTCTTTTTCAGCGACAACTAAATGTAGTTCACCATTAAACTGCGGCATCTTATAAGGTTTTAATAAACGTACGGCATCGCGATAGTTTGCGAAAATATCCTCTTGTAAACGGCGGGTTTCTTCACTTAATGCCGTATCTGCATCGGCTAGAATATCATTGAAGAATTGAAGCTGTTCTTGTTCGGCTTCTGCATTCATTTCCTCTACCGACAAATCTAACCACTGATGAATTTCAGCAGGGTAAGTGTCTAATAAGCCGAGATAATCAACTTTTTCACCTTGTTCAGTGAGCTTCGCTGCAACTGCATAAGCCACAGTGCCGCCAAGTGAATAACCTAGTAATGTATAAGGTCCAGTTGGTTGTTGCTTGCGAATAATCTCAAGTTGTTTTTCAACCAGTTCGTCCATGTCATTGCTATTTGCCAATAGGCCATCTGGTCGAGGAGACTGCAAACCGATAATAGGCAAATCAGAATGCAGATAACGATTCAGAACCGTATATTGCCATGCTGAACCAGAACCTGGGTAGAAACAGAACAATGGATGCCCAGAACCAGAACGGATGGGTAAAATTGGTTGCATGCCAGTTTGTTCAACTTCTGCCAAACGTTCTTGTGTAAGAAGTAAAGCCGCTAAACGTTGAATTGTGACATGACTCATCAATTGGCCAATTGGAATGGTCCGCTTAAATACTTTTCGGATTTCAATTGCAAGCTTCATCACCAAAATGGAATGTCCACCAATCGCAAAGAAATCTTCGTTAACACCAATATTTTGATCTGTATTTAAAACTTGCTGGAAAATACGTGTCAGTTCATGTTCAAAAGCAGTGGTGGCGTACTGTTTTTCTGTATTTGAAGGAGTAAGGTGTGGTTGCGGCAGTGCTTTACGGTCCAGCTTACCATTATGACTTAATGGAAATTGCTCGACCAACATATAGTGTGTCGGCACCATATATGTAGGAAGCTGTTTCGCCAATTGTTTCTTTAACTGGTCGACGTCTACAGGTGCTGTTGTTTGCAAGTAAGCCACCAATTGAACATCAGCTTTATTTTGCTCAGAAGAGATAGGATGTACAACCACATCAAGACCACTGAGTAAGCGTAATTGCTGTTCAATTTCACCCAATTCAATACGTTGCCCACGTATCTTTAACTGGTCATCAGCACGGCCCACATATTGAATACTGCCGTCTGCATGCCATCGGGCAATATCACCAGTGCGGTACATGCGTTGACCTGCTGCGAATGGGTTTGCCACAAAACGCGTTGCTGTTAAGTCTGCTCGATGCAAATAACCCATGGCCAATTGATGACCTGCTAAATAAAGCTCACCGTCCACTCCAACAGGAACAGGACGTAAGTATTGATCAAAAATATAAAGCTGGGTATTCCAGACTGGATATCCAATTGCAACGCTACTTTCTTGCGAATGTAGTCCCAGTGTTGCATCCATATAACTCACATCTACCGCAGCTTCTGTTGGGCCATATAAGTTATGCAATTCACAGTTAAAGTGCTCAGTAAATGATTTTGCTAAAGCCGTTGGTAATGCCTCACCACTACAAAACACTCGGCGGATTGGCAAACTTTGACGCTGAGCAGATGACAAAATTTCGGTAGCAGCATTTTCAAAAACAGCCAACATTGAAGGTACAAAATGTAATGTCGTTACCTGATATTTTTGAATGAGGCTTAATAATGCCAATGGATCACGGTGTGCATCTACAGGTGCCATAACCAATCGTGCACCAACTAAATATGACCAGAAAAATTCCCATACAGAGACATCAAAAGTGCATGGCGTTTTTTGCAAAATCGTATCGTTGGCTGACAGTGGATATTCTGATTGCATCCATAAAATACGGTTCACAATGGCGTGGTGAGAAACCATGACACCTTTGGGTTGGCCTGTTGTACCAGATGTATAGATTAAATATGCCGGATGTTGTGGGGTAATAACTGTCGTTTTATAACTACTTAAATCAACCTTTGTTTCATCAAACAATTCATTAAAAGCACAGCTAGCTATTGATGGATGGGCAATAGCAGCTAGATCTTTTTGTTCGCCAATCACAAGTTTAGATTTGGCATCCTGCAACATAAATTTGATGCGCTCAGACGGATGTTGTAAATCAATAGGTAAATAAGCTGCACCTGCTTCAATCACCGCTAAAATAGCAATACTGAGTTTGATTGATCTTGGCAGGGCAACGGCAACTATGTCTCCAGCCTGCACGCCCATTTTTTGCAATTGCTGAGCTAAAGCACAAACTTGAAAACGTACGTCACTAAAACTAAGCTGATGATATTCATCACATAACGCTGTTTTGTCGGGAGTATTTCGAGCTTGTTCTCTGAGTAATTGCTGTAAGGTTGTTGGAGGAACTTCATGTTGAGTTTGATTAACTTTCTGGATTAAATCACGCTCCCCAGCAAGTTGTAAGCAATAGTGACCTAGACAAGTCTCCGGTTCATTTAATGCGATTTCAATTAATTGAACCATTCGCTCAAGGAAATGCTCAGGCTGATCAATTACACCACGCTGTTCGAGCAACAGCTCAATTTGATGATCAGGGATGACCAGTAACGCAAGTGGATAGTGACTATAACCGCGATTTGTGAGCTTTGAAATTGCAGCATTACCAAGTTTTTGCTGTAAATATTGGCTATCTGGGTAGTTTTCTACAACTAGCAAACTATCAAAAAGATTGCCTTGAGCTATTAACTGTTGAATACCGTGTAGGCCTAAACCATCATGTTCTAAATGTTCAACATGCAATTGCTGTAAATGAGGTAATTGCTCCCAAAGTGATTGCTGCATGTTGAGCTTCACACGCACTGGAATCGTATTTAAAAACAATCCGATTTGCTGTTCTAAACCATTAATAGGTGCTGAACGCCCAGAAACAGGTGTACCAAATACAATATCTTCACGATGAGCATAAATATTTAAGGTTATTGCCCAAATCATTTGCATGAAAACATTGAGCGTGATGCCTTGCTGGCGTAATTTGTGCTGAAGTTTTGCACCCAACTCAGCACTTAAACGATATGAAGTTTCCTGTACAGTTTTCTGTGGTTGATTAAATAAAATAAGTGGCTGCAAATCAGCTAAATCACGTTGCCATATCACTTTTGATATTTCATGGTCACGTGCAGATAAGGCTTTAATGACCTTTTCATAACTATGTTCAAGTGCAGGCAATGGCTGGTTAACTTGCTGATAGGCCTTAATAAAATCTTGTAAAAATAGTGGAGTTGACCAGCCATCTGTTAACAGATGATGCACCATAATCAATAGTTCTGACTGTTCAGGAGCGTGTTGAATTAAGGTTGCCCGAATCAGGCCATAAGGTTGGTCAAGGTGAATCGGCTGCTGTAAGACTTCTTGAATGCTTTGCTCAAGCAGATCGGGAGTGACTGAACAAAACTGAACTGGCCAAGCTTGAGTAGGGTGCAATGAATAAATAAAAACAGGTTCTTCAGCTAATTCGCTATCAAAATGTCCACCTAGTTGAGGATGACGTTTTAATACAGTAATTAATGCTTGTTGCAAACGTACCGGATCAATGTCTCCATTTAAGCTAAGACGAGTAAAAGCATTATAATTCGATTTTTTTTCAACTTGAGACAAGAACAGCATGCCTTTTTGCAAAGGAAGCAATGGTAAAATGGTGCTGTTTTTACCATATTTTTCTTGAACCTTTTGTTCTAGGTCAGCTGAAAATAACGGTTTTGAAACTGCCGCTTGTTGCTCATCTAAACGGGTGAGTTGCGGTGCTATAGCGGCGACTGTTTTAAATTGGAATACATCACTTGGTCGTAAGTCGTATCCACATTGGCGCAATTGAGTACAAAGCATAATCGCAGAAATACTATCGCCACCTGTCATAAAGAAGTCATCATCAATTCCAATAGCATCAAGCTTAAGAACAGATGCAGTAATTTGACATAGAAGTTGCTGTTCAGGTGTTTCGGGTATTCGGCTATGGATACGAATTTGAGGACGTGGTAGCGCCTTTTTATCGACTTTGCCGCTTACATTTCGTGGAAATTCGGACATAACCGTTAGGACAGAAGGCACCATGTACTCAGGTAAGTTTTGACGTAACTGACTTAGATATTGCTGACTTAATTGCTCACTGGTTTTTTCATCAAGTTCAATGTTTTTGACTACACAATAACCGAGTAAACGATGACTATTATTAATCGGTTCTGCAATCACGACAGCACTTTCAACATTGGCTAAAATCGAAAGCGCATTTTCAACTTCACCAATCTCCACACGATAACCACGAATTTTAATCTGGTCATCACAGCGTCCCATAAATTCAAGTTTACCCACGTTATTCCAGCGAACTAAATCACCTGTACGGTACATACGCTGTCCATGTTCAAATGGATTTGCTACAAAGCGGGCAGCACTTAAGTCCGCGCGACCTAAATAACCATTGGCAATACCAAAGCCAGAAATATAAAGCTCACCAATCACGCCAGTAGGGCATCGTTGTAAATGACGATCGAGTACATAGGCTTGTGTATTACCAATAGGGTTACCAATAACAGGGCGAGCTGTCTGTTTTAATTCTGCTCGGAAAGTATCAACCGTATATTCCGTTGGGCCATATAAGTTATGAGCAAAAAGTTCAGGCTGAGCATTAAGTTGTTGCCATAAAGCTAACGGTGCAGCTTCACCACCAATTAAAATAAGCGTTGGCTGATGCTGGTTTTCAGCAAATAAGCCATTCGTCATCATTTGCGCACAAAAAGATGGCGGTAAATCAAGTGTATCGATTTGTCGTTGCTGAATCTCTTGCACTAAACCAAATGCATCACGCCGCATATTTTCATCAAAAATATGTAGCTCTTGGCCCCATAACATCCAGAAAACTTGCAACCAAGATGAGTCAAATGAGAAAGAGTGTGTATGCGCTGCACGTAGTGGACGGTTAGGGAAACGCTGATTTACAGCTTCTAATACAGGCCAGTAAATGGTTGGTTTATGTGACAAAATAAGGTTAAGTAAAGAACCATGTGTATTCATTACACCTTTAGGACGGCCCGTACTTCCCGAGGTAAAAATTACATAGGCGACGTCTTGGAAATTAAATTTACGATTTTCGGCAGGAATATCACTCGCATCTTGCTTTCGGATTTGTATTTGAACATCTTCATGATCAAGATATAACTGCGGAATATTTTGCGGTAGCTTTTGTGCAAGTTCTTGAGTAGTTAATACAAATAATGGGTTGGCATCTTCACACATCATTTGCATACGATCGATTGGATAATCTAAATCTAGAGGCAAGAAACTCGCACCAGAGTTTAGTACAGATAACATCACCACAACTGAGTCAATCGAACGAGGAATAGCCCCAGCAATAACCTTTTGCTTTTTAGCACCATTTTCTTGTAAAAAACGAGTCAATTGATTCACGCGTACTGCAAGCTCAGCAAAACTAAGATGCTCAAGATTTGGACGTTCGCCACTCACGATTGCCGTACGTTCGGGATACTTTTTAACTTGTTCATAAAAAATATCTAGAACATTATTATATTGTTCAGGATGACTAATACGCGGACCAATACCACTTTGAGTCAGGGCAGCAAGTTCCTGCTGTGGGGTAATATTAAAACTATTCCATTGTTGTTCTGGTCGAATCAGCACTTGTTCAAGCAATAGAGTTAAACGTTGCCCATGCATAAAGAGCTCATCTTGTGTATAGCGCTCTGCATCTGCACGCAGTTCTATAATGAGTTCTTGATCTTGAACAATAAAAGAAAACTCAAAATCATCAATTGGACCTGTAGAAATGTGGTGTGTTTTAACTTTTTCACCATCCAACACCAGATCTTGGTCAAAAGCTTTATAGTTTAAAATAGGGCCATACATTCGTTCATGAATGTCGATACTATTTAAAACTCTTAAAATTTGTTCAGCATCATATTTTTGATGTGGACGTATCTGTTGCAATTGTGCCTGCACATGCAGCGCTAAGCTCGCCCAACTGTCTTTTTCACTCACACTGAACTTTACCGGTAAGACATTTACCGCGGGTAAAGTGGAGCGAATTGCTTTTGAACCTAAACGGCGCATAAATGGAATACCAACAACCAATTCTGCTTTATCGGTCATTTTGTAAATATATTGTAATGACAATGACATCATCATGTCATTCAAACCAACTTTGAGATTTGAAGCAATCTGTTGTATCAGGGCTAAAATTCCTGAAGAAAAACGAAGATGATGTTTAACAAATTGTGCAGTAGTTTTTGATGCTAAATGATGCGTACTTAAAGTGACAGGACTTGGTAAATCTTGGCAATATGTCTTCCAGAAATTTTGATCTTGCTTAAATTGATGACTATTTTCATAAGCTTGACGTTCTTGAATAACCTGTTGAACATCAATAAAAGGCGAAGGGTTAAGAGCTTTTCCTGCTTGCAATTGCTGGTACAAATCAACAATACGTTTTGTCAGGTTAATCATACTAAAACCATCCAGCATGATGTGATGATAACGCTGATACCAATACACTTTATTATGAGTAATAAATAACACCTGACGATATAAGTGATTATCGGTTTCTTTGAGTGATTTTGCGCATAACCGATCGGTTGGCATCCAATCCCATAAGCGTTGCTGAGCTTTTTTAGGTGTTAAATGACAAAAATCAAACTCCTCTATTTGTATTTGGACCTGATGATTAAGCTCAATAAAAGGTTTTGACGGGTCAGATGAATATGAAGCAATAACCGTATCAGCCTCATTTAAACCGATTTGAATGGCTTGTTTAAATAATGAAAGATCAACTGATTTAGGCAGTTCAAGACAGTGTGCAATGGTATATAGATCGTTAATAGAACTTAAATGATCGGCTAGAAATATCCCCAATTGTGTAGAAGCCAGCTCAAAACGTGTTGGACCAGAAATATCTTGGGTAAACTCATTATGTAATGCTTGATTCATAGCTGCTCTCCATTACGCTTGCTGAAAAGGATTAATGGTTAACCAATGCTTTTCTACATAAGCAATGCATGAAGACCGTGTGTCAGGACCATACTGCACATCCCATCCAGACGGAATGGGATGCTGCGCAGGCCATAAACTAAATTCACCTTGCTGATTTTTTAGAACTTGAAAAGACAAACTTTCGTTATCAAATGGATTGATATAATTTTCCTGTAAGTTACTCATAGTATTGTTATCCTTGATGAAACAAATGGTTATAGTGAAAGAAAAACTTGCAATGCTTTAAATAAGTCTGGGCGCCAGTTCACAGGATCATGGCCTCCTGCAAAACAGTGGAAACTCACATCATTAAATGCTTGCAATTGTTGGTAAAGTTGAAGTGCATCTTCTTGCATATCGGTTTCATAGATGCCTGCACTGATATAAATCTGTGCTTTTTGAGATAAAGCATTTGGAGATTTTTTAACGAATTCTAAAAGGTTACCTATGTGTTCTTTGGCTAAAGCACTTTTTGAAAAATCCGACCACCAATAAGATCCGGATTGCAAAATTAGCCGCTGAAAAATATTTGGATAAAGCATAGCGCTATAAAGTGCACATAACCCGCCTAGGCTTTGCCCACTCAATGTAATGTTTTGATGTGAAATAAAGGTGTATTTTTGAATAAGTTGTTCAATTAACTCATTTAAAAGTGCCTGACAAAACAGATCATGACATCCGTAATCTCGCTGACGTTGTTGGCTATTTAAACTATGAACAAAAACATAAACTGCTGGTCGAATCTTATATGAAATAGTTAGATGTTGAATTTCAGGAAGAAGAGAAAGCTCTCGACTCCAGATTTGGCCATCAAGAAAAATAATTAATGGCAGATTTTCTTCTGCTAATTCACCACTAATAAAAATATCAACCAAGTAATCTTGTTGGCATAAGCGACTTGACCATTTAAATGTCTTAGTAATTGGGCAATCGTCTATTAAAGATTTTGTGTTTTTGAGTTGAATCTGATTGATATAACGCGCTAAATGTCCTGTATAAACTGCTTGGTGGCTTAAAGGATCAATTTGAGCGTTTTCCTTTAGTTGTGTTTGCCACCACTGACGTCGAGTAGTAGTACAGGTTGTGTTTGGAGCTTCATCTTTCGTGACAACTAGAACGTAACTCCCAGACCAGTCTAGAGGAAGTTCTATTTCAAAAAAGTACACATCCGTTCCAGCTATATGGCTAAAACGATTCCACTTTTCATAGATAGAAGGGCTCTGTGAATAGATATCGATGTAAACACCAATACTTTCTTTAGACTCAGCACTACGCCAAACAAAGGTACATAGCGCTTTATTTTTTTGTAGGTTAACGAGTGGGCTACCTACTTTTTTAATGGTATTCCACCAGACTTCACTCCCAACATTGAGTTGTTGAAATAGGGGATGTAAAGGATGAGAAAATGGCTTCATTTTGAGTCCATCTCGACAAGAAAGCGCGGTCAAATTATCAAAATGATTCTCATTAGTAAATGAAAACAATTATCATTATAATCAATAAAGAAATGCTTATTTTTATAATATTAATTAAAAACAATAACTTAATTTAAAATTATGGTTAATAAATAGCTGGATTTAGATTGTAATCATATGTTTGATATTTATTGCACTTGATAATAATGATAATTATTTGCAATTATGTTGCGCAATTTAATATCGCTTCAAACAGGAGTTAAATATGAGCTCTACCATCGTGGTCACAGGTGCTGCAAGAGGTATTGGAGCTGCTATTGCAAAAAAATTATTGCAGCAAGGGCATCAAGTGATTGGTATTGATCAACAGGAAAACCCAGAACAATGGGAAATCATTCAAAAGCTAGAAAACCGTGAAATATCACGTTGGCAAGGAATTTCACAAGACATTACACAGCAACAAACTACTCAAAATTTGATTGCAGAGCTTTTGGAAAAGCACAACATTACAGGCTTAGTAAATGCAGCGGGCATATTAATTATGCGTTCTATGCTTGAAGCAAAACCGGAAGATTGGCAAACACTTTTTGCGGTGAATGTCATGGCACCCATCGCAATTAGTCAACAACTTGCCAAGCACTTTTGTGAAAAAAAACAGGGAAGTATTGTCACTATTAGCTCAAATAGTGCACGTATGCCACGTATGCAGCTCGGCATGTATGCAACGAGTAAAGCGGCACTGAGCCATTACTGCCGTAATCTTGCACTTGAAATCGCACCTCATCAAGTCAGACTCAATATCGTTTCGCCAGGTTCTACTTTAACGCAAATGCAACAACAGCTTTGGACAGACAATTCGCCTCCACCTGCTGTTATTGATGGCGACTTAAACCAGTACCGCACTGGCATTCCACTTAGAAAACTTGCCCAGCCTGAAGATATCGCTAATACCGTTAGCTTTTTACTTTCAGACCAAGCAGCACAAATTACTATGCAAGAAATTGTGGTCGATGGGGGAGCCACATTAGGCGTTTAAATATTAATTCATCACAACAAAAGAATTTTATAAGGAGTTGCGAGATGTCGGTACAGCATCCGTATTTTATCCAACGAGAAAATTTTACTGAAAGCAGAATTACACTCGCAAAAGAAGTTTTAAATTGCACTGATAACGCTGGTTTTATATTTACGACTCCTGAATACATCATATCGAGTCATCAAAAACTTAAAGATATTGAGGTTACAAAAGACACTCAGCTAAAAGAGTGGCTAAACGAAGCCCGTCTACAATTACAACAAGCAATTGCAGATGGTTATAGCGATGCCAAGGTTATGGGTGGGTTGCCATTTAGTTCATCGGCAGATGTCAATTTAATGCTAATGCAAGATGCCAAGGTTTACCAGAAAGCTTTATTTTCACAAACTGATATTAATCTTGATGACTTAATCTTAAAGCAGGCCGATTATTTACCTTCAGGTGAACACTATCAACAGCAGGTTGAATATTTAGTACAACAAATGCGGGCACAAAAGCTAGATAAAGCAGTACTTGCTCGTATTTTACAACTCGAATTTGAAGAGAATCTTCCAGTCTCGGATGTATTTTATAACTTGGCCAAACATAATCCTGAAGGATATAACTATGCAGTCGCAAGACACCCTCAAAGCGAAGGTTGGTTTGTTGGTGCAAGTCCTGAACTATTAATTGCAAAGCAAAATAATAAAATCTGGAGTAAACCTGTTGCAGGCACATTAGCACGCGATGATGACCCAATTGTTGACCAAAATAATGCAAGAGCTTTACTAACTTCACAAAAAGATCAGCATGAGCATGCTCTTGTCATCGAAATGATTGCCGATGAACTTACACCTTTCTGCAAGCAACTACATGTGCCCAAACAACCTTCACTTATTCGCACCAAACGTCTTTGGCACTTGGCCTCACACATTACGGGCGAGCTTAAGCAAGCCGATACTCATGTTTTTGACTTAATTGAACGTCTACATCCAACACCTGCAATTTGTGGTGAGCCAAGCTCCGTAGCAAAAAATTTGATTCAGCAACTTGAACCATTTAATCGTGAACTATTCGCCGGAACCATGGGTTGGGCCGACGCCGAAGGTAATGGTGAATGGTCTGTGACCGTGCGCTGTGCTCGTATTTATCAAAATATTGCCCGTTTATTTGCCGGTGCAGGAATTGTGGAAGCCTCACGTCCACAAGCTGAACATGCTGAAACTGCTGCAAAGTTCCGTACTGTACTTGATGGCTTGCACATTTCACCAGACCAATTACCACGATAAGGAATATACAGATGACAACAATAAAGTATTTAGAGGGCGCTGTGCCATATCCAGAAGAATTTGCCATGGCTTACCGTAAAAAAGGCTATTGGATTGGGCAAAATCTGAGTGACTTTTTACGGGAAAGTGCTCAAAAGTATGCGAAAAATATTGCAATTTATGATGGTGATAAAGCTGTTAGCTATGAAAAATTTGACAACTTAGTTGACTGTTGTGCAAGCCATTTATATCACTATGGCTTACGTGCGGGTGATAAAGCCGTCGTACAAATGCCAAACCACTATCAGTTCTATGTTCTATTTTTCGCACTGATTCGATTAGGTGCTTTACCTATCATGTCATTGCCTGCCCATCGATATGCTGAACTCAGTAGCTTTTTTAAACAAATGCAAGCAAAAGCTTATTTCTGTGCAGATTTTGGTGCACAAAAATTTGACTACCGAGAGCTTGCCGGAAAGCTTCAGCAAACAGCAGCTTGCTTAGAGTATGTATTTGTACTTGGAGATGCTGGTAATTTTGTCGCTATCGAAAATCTATTAAAAGAAACAGAAATTCTAGCGGAAGCAATCTCGCCAACTACAGCAGATCAAGTGGCTTTTTTACAGCTTTCGGGGGGCAGCACAGGTGTTCCAAAACTGATTCCACGTACTCATGATGATTATCTCTACAGTGTGCGTGAGAGTGCCAAAATCTGCCAACTTAATCAGTCATCACGCTTACTCATGGTTTTACCTGCGGCACATAACTTTTCAATGAGCTCGGCTGGTTCTTTAGGCATTTTTTATGCTGGTGGCGCGGTGGTTTTAGGTACAGATCCAAGCCCTGAAACTGCATTTCCACTTATTAAAAAACATGGTGTGACAGATGCTTGTTTAGTTCCTGCCTTGGTTCGACCGTGGATGGATAAAGCAGCCAAAGATCAAGATTCAATATTATCAACTCTACGTTGCTTGCAAGTCGGTGGAGCACGCTTACCCGATGCCTTTGCCTTACGTTTAATTGATGAGTTTAAGGTTAACTTGCAACAAGTCTTTGGAATGGCTGAAGGGCTTGTGAACTACACCCGTTTTGGCATGTCAAAAGAACAAATTATTCATACCCAAGGTTTAAAAATCTCGCCAGATGACGAAATTTTAGTACTAGATGATCATGACCAACCCGTAGAAGCTGGACAGGTAGGGCATTTGCTCACTCGTGGCCCCTATACCATTCGCGGCTATTACCAAGCACCGGAGCATAATGCTCGTTCTTTTACACCAGACGGTTTTTATCGCACAGGCGATTTAGTCCGTATTCGTGAAGATGGCTGCATTGTTGTGGAAGGGCGTTCAAAAGAACAAATTAATCGTGCTGGTGAAAAAATTGCGACTGAAGAAGTGGAACAAGCATTATTAACTCATCCACAAATCCGCTTGGCAGCGCTGGTTGCTATGCCCGATGAAGTTATGGGTGAAAAAAGTTGTGCTTTCGTGGCATGGCAATCACAACCCGATGATCCAAGTCCAATTCGCCTTGCGATGTCAGTTCGACAACATCTGAAAGACTATGGGCTTGCTACCTACAAAATTCCTGATCGCGTCGAATTTATCGAGCAGTTTCCATATACAGCTTTTGGAAAAATCGACAAAAAAAGATTACGTCAACAACTTGAAACTAAAACCAATGTTCTTGCCTAAAGATAAAAAAGGAAAATTTAATGAGTATTCCCAAAATTGCTAGCTACAGTATGCCTCAAGCCCATGAGTTTACGCCCAATAAAACCCATTGGCAGTTACATACCAATCGCGCCGTGTTACTGGTCCATGACATGCAGCAGTATTTTTTAGATTTTTATGACCAAACTCAAGCACCTATTCCCGAGCTCATTAGAAATACCAAAGAACTGATTGAAACCGCACGTAAATTTAATATTCCAGTGGTTTATACTGCACAGCCCGGTAATCAGACACCTGAACATCGCCAACTATTGACCGATTTTTGGGGAACCGGGTTAAAAGATGATCCGTATATTACTCAGATTTTGCCGGAAATCTCGCCTCAGAAAAATGATACTGTTTTAACAAAATGGCGTTATAGCGCATTTAAGTTTTCCCCACTTGAACAACTCATGCGTGAGTCGGGCCGTGATCAACTTATTATTTGTGGTGTTTATGCCCATATTGGCTGTCTCATGAGTGCCGCAGAAGCATTTATGCTAAACATACAACCATTTTTATGTGGAGATGCACTCGCTGACTTTAGTCGCGAAGAGCACGATATGGCATTAAAATATGCGAGTACACGTTGTGCTCAAGTGATGACAACTCAACAAGTGACTCGTGCTTGGGAACTCGAACAAGCAGCCTCGCCCTTAACCCCAGAAGGAATTGTTCTCGCGGTAAGTGAACAATTACAAATTCCAGCTTCAGACATTCAGTTAAATGATGATTTACTCATGCTTGGGCTTGATTCAGTTCGTTTAATGACTTTAGTGGGTAAATGGCAGGCTTATGGTGCTCAGGTAAGCTTTGAAGATTTGGCAGAACAACCTACATTAGAAGTATGGATTGAGAAACTAGTCGCTTAAATTCAAATGATAAAAAAAGCAGATCATTGATCTGCTTTTTTTTATTTTATAAAGATGAATGGTCTTTTCTATATCTAAATACACGATCAAGCGACCATTTTAAAACCGGTAAACTATGTACCAAAACAAAGAAAAAGACCGTAAATACAGGCACCAGTAAAGTTCCTATAACTACACTGCCAAATACACTCATACCAATTTCATGGCGACTCACGGCACCAGCACCTGTGGCAACGACAAGGGGAATAACACCTGCACCAAAAGCTAAAGACGTCATTAAAATTGGACGTAAGCGTAAAGCTAAAGCCTCACACGCAGCAGTAACATAGCCTTTACCTTGTTTTATGGCTTTAGTTGCGAACTCCACAATTAAAATCGCGTTTTTACAAGACAAACCAATACCCGTTAGTAACGCGATTTGGAAATATACATCGTTTGGTAAGTTAAAGATTTGAGCAAATACAATAGTTCCCGTAATGCCTAGCGGAAGCCCAAGCAAAATAATAAGAGGCACTTTCCAGCTTTCATATAAAGCAGCTAAACATAAGAAAATAAATAAAATAGAGATAATGTATAAAAATAAGGCTTGCTGACTCGATTGCTGCTCTTGTAACGAGAGGCCACTCCATGCGACATCTACACCAGATTGTTTGCTCACCATATCACTTAACTGTTGCATTGCCTGACCTGAGCTAAAGCCAGAACTAACATTTGCTTCAAGTTGTATTGCAGCAAGTCCCATAAATCTTGTTAATGTTTCTGGGCCACCAGTCCACTCACTTTGACCAAAATGCGCAAGAGAAAGCATTCCACCTGTATTATTACGGACATGCCAATAAGCTAAATCTTCAGGTTTAGAGCGAAATTCAGCATCACCTTGCATAATGATTCGTTTAATTTTGCCTCTTTCAACAAAATCTCCCACATAGTTTCCACCCCAAGCAGTCGATAAAGTTGAACGAATCGATTGTTGATCAATCCCTAATATCTTGGCTTTATTCTGGTCGAGTTGAATAAAAACTTCAGCCTTATTTTCATCTACAAGCGGACTTAAATTTTCAAATGCAGGGTAATTGTGAGATTCTTTTTCTAAAGCTTTATATTGTTTAATGAGTTCATCGCGTCCTTGACCATTTACATCTCTGAGCCAAAGTTCTAAGGCATCAGATTGGCCCAAACCAGAGACACTTGCAGGCATACCCACCATGACTTTAGCCGGTAAGTTTTTTTGCAAGTAATTTTGTGCACGCTCACGTATAGCACTTGCAGTATTGGCTTCGCCTTTACGTTCATTCCAATGTTTTAATGAAACAAAGGCCATACCTAAGTTTGGACCGCTACCTGAAAAATTTTGTCCATTCACTACAAGTACGGTATTGATATTTTTGGCTTCATGCTCAAAGAAATAGTTATTAACCAGTTTACCTACTTCTTGTGTTTGGCTCATAGAAGCACTGTTATGCAAACTATAAGGCACAGCCAACAAACCTTGATCTTCATTTGGAATAAAGCTCGTCGGTAAACTACGATAAATCACAATTAAAACAGCGACTAAAGCTAACACCACAAGACATGAAAGTGCTTTAAATTTGATTAAACTTGTTGCTAAAAAACTAAAACCAACTTTAACTTTTTCAAGCAAAGTCTCAAGTTTTTGTCCCCATTTAGGTTTTTGAGTTTGTTTTTTTAATAAGACTGCACACAAAGCCGGCGTAATAAACATGGCTACCAACAAAGATAACAACATCGCAGCCGCTAGGGTGATTGAAAACTGGCGATAAATCATACCCGTTGAACCACTAAAAAAAGCCATCGGGATAAATACGGCGGTTAGTACTAAGGTAATACCAATCAATGCACCGCTAATTTCCTGCATCGATGCTAAACATGCATCCCGAACACTTAATTGTTGTTCATGTATAAGCCGTTCAACATTTTCAACCACGACAATCGCGTCATCAACCAATAATCCGATTGCTAGAACCAGTGCAAACAGGGTAAGGGTGTTAATGCTCATTCCAGACAAATACAACACAACAAAGGTGCCACAAATCACAATCGGTACAGTAATGGTGGGAATAAGAGTTGCACGCCAATTTTGTAAAAAGAGATACATCACCATAACGACCAATACCACAGCCTCAAGCAAAGTAATGATGACTTGCTTAATAGACTCTTCAATAAACGGCGTATTGTCACGTGGATAAACAATTTTATATCCAGCGGGTAGATGCTGCTTAAGCTGTTCGATTTTTGCTTTAATCAAAGCAGAGGTTTTAATTGCGTTCGCATCGGGGCTGAGTGAAATACCTAAACCAGCAGAAGGATAGCCATTTAAGGTATTAATACTTTCATAGTTTTCGGCGCCTAATTCAACTCTCGCCACATCTTTTAAATAAACCAGACTGCCATCTACATTAGCTTTAACGACAACCGATTTAAAATCATCGACTGTTTTTAATCGAGAACCAGCAGTAACTTTGGCATAAATATTCTGATCAGAAGCAGAAGGCATGGCACCAATTGAGCCAGCAGCAATTTGAGTATTGTAATCTTCAAGTGCCTGTTCAATATCACTCGGCATAAGTTGATAATTTCTAAGCTGATTTGGATTTAACCAAATACGCATTGCATAACTTGAACCAAACACATCCACTTCACCAATTCCTTGCAATTGTGAGAGGGGTTGTTCAAAGTGATTGACCATATAGTCCGATAATTCGATATTGCTGGCCTTTCCTGTTTCATCGTATAGACCCACAATTAACAGCATATCACCTGTGGTTTTCCAAATATTTACCCCTTGTCGTTGGACCTGTTCAGGTAGACGGTTTAATGCACTGTTAATGCGATTTTGTACTTGTAATTGTGCCTTATCGATATCTGTACCAATTTTAAAATGAATATCAATACTGGCCGTTCCTGAAGATTCACTATTTGATGTGAAATAAAGTAAGTTATCTAGCCCTTTAATTTGTTGTTCTAAAATCTGAGTTACGCTTTCTTCAACAGTTTCAGCAGATGCACCTCGGTAATTAGCAATCACTGTGACACTTGGAGGAGCTAAGTTTGGATAACGCTCAACCGGCATTGCACGAATAGAAAAAAAACCAAAAATAAGAATAGTGATGGCAATGACAGATACAAAAATAGGGTGATAAATAAAAAATCGAGAGAGCATTGTTATGTCTACTTTAAGCTTGTTTTCAATAGGTTTTTAGGCACACCAAATTGCAATATTAACTTTTTTAAACCGAATAAACAATAATGATTATCATTATATAAATAATAATTACTTTTATCTTGAACAATAAAAGTCATGGGGCTATCATGCTCGGCACATCATAAATGATAACAATTATCATATGGTAATCGTTATAAAATATAAGGACCGAGAAATGACGTTAACAAAAAAGGCGCTGGTGGTCGCCCTCTCAACACTGCTTCCATTTGCAGTCCAAGCAAATACCGATATTGACCAACAGGACACAAATGAACCTGTTCAAAAACTTAAAACTATTGTGGTTTCGGCTGCTTTAAAAGAACAAGATGTAGATAAAGCACCTGCATCGATTAGTGTAATCACAAGTGAAGATATTGAACGTAGCGCGGCACTCAGCCTTGCCGATGTTTTACAAAAACAAGCTGGGGTTTATAACTATAACAGTGGTCAAGATAAAATCGTTATACGGGGAATGCTGAATACCTCAGGGAACTACACCTTAATTCTTTTAAACGGTAAACGTATGTCATCTAATGGCGCCATGTGGCGAGGCAATGACTTTGACTGGAGTGCGATTCCTTTAAATAGTATTGAGCGTGTTGAGGTGATTCGTGGGCCAATGTCATCTCTCTATGGTGCAGATGCGATGGGCGGTGTCATTAACATCATTACAAAAAAAGCAGAAGATGGACAATTACACGGTTCTATTTTTGGTCAATATAACCGAGCAGACCGTGGTGATGGTAAAAACCAGTACCGTTACGGGTTTAACCTATACGGTGGTTTAACCGATAATTTAAGTTTCACTCTGGCAGGTGATGCTTATAACCGCGATGCATGGTATAGAAAGGGCCAGCCAGATCCAGATGGTGCATATTTTGTAGAAAAAGACACCAAAAACGTAAATGGTACTTTAAGCTGGAATATTAATGACCAGCAAACCTTAGATCTAGATTTGGGCTATAACAACGATAAACGCCCGCTAACTCAAGATGCAGCTACCTCCATTCAAGAATCAGAAATGAAACGTACCAATGTGGGTATTGCTCACCGTGGTAAATGGGCTTGGGGTAAAACAGAAGCTTATATCGGTAAAGAAACCGCCAAAATTTATGACTATGATAGTGAATACGATGCACCTCAAAGCCGTAATTATAAACAAGAAAATTTAATTGGCCGTGCTTTTGCCAACTTTGACTGGCTCATGAATAATACGACCAGTGGTTTTGATTATAAAGATCAGAAAATTACAGATGCCGTAAGTTATATCGGCACTGGAAAGAATCAGCAAAAGAGCTACGGTATATTTGTTCAAAACGATACCCATATTAATGACGCACTTACCTTAACATTAGGTGGTCGTTACGACGACTTTGATGACTTTGATGGTAAAACCACAGGTAAAGCCTATTTAGCATATCAACTCGCTGAAGGAGTCATACTTAAAGGTGGCGTGGGACAGGCATATAAAGTACCAGCACCTGCTCAGCTAGATATTAACTACTCAATGATTTCATGTGGAGGTAGTTGCCATATTCGAGGTAATCCAAACCTAGCACCCGAAGAAAGTACAAACTATGAAACATCCTTAATTGTGACCCGTCCAAACTGGAATGCTGGCGTTACAGTTTTCCAAAACGATGTGAAGAACTTGATTGAAGCAATTACCTTGAGTGATGGTGACCCGCGTTTAGTAGGTGATTTTAGAAAAATCTGGACCAATGTGAGCCGCGCAGAACTCAAAGGTGTTGAGCTTACAGGTGGATATGATTTCACTGACAATTTAGGGGTTAAAGCAAACGCAACTTATCTCGACGCAAAAAATAAAACCACAGGTAAAGACTTAACCGAACGACCAGAATGGCTTGCCAATGGCTCTATTTCCTGGGCACCAGTTCAAGACTTTCGTGTAAATGCAGGTGTGAGTTATGTAGGCAAACAAATGTACTCTGCAACTAAAGAGTTGCCAGCTTATACCACCTATGACGTGACATTTACTTCTCCTATTACGCCACGTTTAACACTGGACTACGGTGTAAAAAACCTGACCGATGTTGATTTGGAAGATAAAAACAAAACCTTTAATACCAAACTTTATGGCCGCAATTACTTCTTAAAAGCGACTTATAGTTTCTAAGCTAAATCTAGTCTCAAAGCTTATTCATAGGGGAATAGGCTTTGAGTTTTTTAGTAAAACACCCATGATTTCAAGTAAATATAGACAAAATAATTTTTAAAAATTCCTATATTTCTAAACATTCAGGTTAATTAACATGACGACAATATCAAAATCATTATTAAATGGACTACCGATAAAAAAATCGAGAATACAGGTTTTTGAAATTTTAAATCAGAACCCACACGGCTTAAGTGCAGATAGTATTTATGCACAAATTAAAAATGAACATAAAATAACGCTAGGGACCATTTACCGAATTTTATCTGAGTTTGAAAATCGAAAACTTGTTAAAAGAGTGTTCTTGGGAAAAAGTAAAAGTATTTATAAACTCAGAAAAGATAAAATGAGCTGTAACCTGATTTCTCTAAAAACTGCTGAAACTTCAAGCTTTGAGCATGAAAAAGTGAATGAACTATTATACGAAGTTATGGATATTATTTTTGCAAATACTGGAGCAGACATTAGCAGTGTAGAACTTAACCTATATACTGAATAAAAATTTCTTTTAAATTTTCATATAAAAATAAAGGACAGCTTCGTACTGTCCTTTATACGTCATTAAATGAAATTATTTGATGACTTTAATTCGAGTTGTAGACGGAATAATGAGTGGTGAATTTTTAGCAACATAGCTTTCAAAGGCATCAATATCTTGACCACCACCAACGCGGTTCTGGCCATCTTTTAACACAGTGAAGTTGTCACCACCATCTGCTAAGAAACTATTTACCGTTACACGGTACACCTTCGTATCAACTAATGGAGAGCCTGCCACCATAATATTGCTTGCTCGTGGTGAAACGGTTGTGTTTGCTGAATATTGATAACTTAACTCTTTAGACGGCTGTAAAATTTTAGGAGAACTTGCATTTCCACCAGACCATTGTTGCTCAAGCACATCTCGAATTTGTTTACCGGTTAAACTCAGTGTCACAATAGAGTTACCAAAAGGCTGAACCGCAAAAATATCACCAAAAGTAATTTGGTTATTGTTATTAATTAAGAGGTCGGCACGTACACCACCTGGGTTCATGAGTGTAAAGTCTGAACCTTGGTCGCTTGCTTTAAGAGCAGAGGCTTGTTGTGCGTCGGCAATCATATCACCTAACGGACTTTCACCACTTTCGACTTGAGTACGGCTCACAACGGCAGTAGAAGTTCCAACTACGCGTCCAGAAATGGTTGTTACCGCCTGACGGTATTTATCTAAAATCGCTTCAATACTTGGTGTCTTACTAAATTTTTGATAAAGATCTGTAAGGTTTATGGTCGTTGTGCCTGAAGTATAGGCCTCACTTTGAATCGGAATTTGTTTAGCATCTTTTTTAATGATATCGCCAGTTTTACCGTCTAGCTCAATCTTAATATCGGTAATAAGTGTGCCGTATTGGCCAGCTGAAGTAAGTAAGAATGGCTTAGCTGGGTTTTTAGTTGCATAGTCACAAATATAAGATTGATGCGTATGCCCTGAAACAACAATATCAACTGCCGGATTTAAGCGATCTAAAATACCTAAAATAGGTCCACTTAAGCCATCACAAGTTTTTTCATTAAGTTTAGTACTTGGTGCAGCACCTTCGTGAACAACCACAACAATTGCCTGAATTCCTTGTTTTTGTAGTTCAGGAATTAGCGCATTGACCGTATCCGCTTCATCGCGAAATTCAACATCTTTAATGCCGGCTGCAGAAACAATACTTGGAGTCGCTTTAAGCGTTAAACCAATAAATGCTACTGGAATTCCGCCATACATTTTGACTTTATAAGCTGGAAAAATAGTTTTACTTGCATCGTTTTTCATTGCGACGTTAGCTGCAAGGAAATTAAATTTCGCCCCACTAAAGTTTTTATTAATTTGGCAGGGTGCTGTACTTGTATATTGTTGACATCCACCATTTTGCAAACGGCGTAACTCATCTGTACCTCGGTCAAACTCATGGTTACCGACTGCATTAAAGTCAATTTGAATATCATTCATGACGTCAATGGTTGGCTCATCTAAAAATAATGAAGAAGTGAGTGGGGAAGCACTAATTAAATCACCCGCTGAAACAACAGCATTATTTGGATTTTGAGCTCTAAGTTTTTTAATTGCGTCTGCAAGGTAACTCACACCACCAACTGGAATACGAACTGTTTGAGAGGCGTCATTAGGGTTAGCGGCATCAACGTAGCGTTTAGGTGGCTCTAGATTTCCGTGAAAGTCATTAAAAGCTAAAATATCGACAATCTGGTTACTTCGGGGCGCAGATGTATTTGAATCACTGTCATTGTTATCATTACAACCGGCTAATAAAGCCATCGCCAGACATAAAGATGTTGTCTTAAATAATATATTTAAAGTTGTCATTTTTTATCAATTGGTGAATTAAGATGCATAAAAAATACGCATACTGTGTGAATATTTGATGAAAACTAAATCTTAATCAAAATCAGATGATCTTTAAAAAATTAATGCTAAGATAATATTAGAGATAAGCTAATAAAAGGAAATATTTAAGACACATAAATAGATCTTAATTTTTAAGTTTTTCATAAAAAATTCATGAATTTGCAATAAAACAGTTACAAAATGTTCAGTGAATAAAATCGGTTATATATTTTTAAATTAATCTTTTTTATTCATGTTCACTTTTTATCCATTATAAGAGTCAAGAATGACATCATTACCTACATTATCTAGCTCAAACCAGCATAATTTAGAGACATATATCAATAGAGAACTCTCTTTATTAGAGTTTCATAAGCGTGTGCTCGCTCAGGCCAAAGATATTGAACACCCATTACTTGAACGTTTAAATTTTTTAATTATTTTTTCACGTAATCTGGATGAATTTTTTGAAATTCGTGTGGCAAGTTTAATCCAGAAAATTAGCCTAATGACACAAGCGACTGGACCAGAAGGTCTGCCATTACCAGAAGTATTAAAGCAAATTTCGAAAAATGCTCATGAAGCCGTTGAAGAGCAATATAAGATTTTAAATTATACCTTGTTGCCACAGTTGCAAGGCTATGGCGTTCACTTTATTCAGCACGGCGATATATTAGAAAAACATAAAGAATGGATTAAAGAGTACTTTTTTAAAGAAGTACAACCTGTAGTTACACCAATTAGTCTTGATCCTGCACATCCATTTCCACGGTTAGTTAATAAAAGTCTTAACTTCATTGTGACTTTGGAAGGCAAAGATGCTTTCGGACGTCAGATTGATTTAGCTATTGTGCCGGCACCGCGTTCTTTACCAAGACTTGTTAAAATTCCGGAGCATATTTCCGGTGGTGCAGAACATTACATTCTGCTCTCTGCCATTATTCACCAGCATATTTCGGATTTATTTCCGGGCATGAAAGCGACAGGCTGTCATCAATTTCGTGTGACCCGAAATGCTGATTTAACCGTTTCTGAAGATGTAGAAGACTTGGCGGCAGCTTTAAAAGGTGAATTATCTTCACGCCGTTTTGGTCAAGCAGTTCGTTTGGAAGTAGCAAAAAAATGTCCTGAAGAAATTGCGAACTATTTATTAGAGCAATTTGATTTAGATGCAGAACATCTTTATTACGTCGATGGTCCTGTCAATTTAGCCCGTTTTATTTCCAACTTTGATTTGCCAGAGTTGCGCTATAAACCGTATCAACAGGTTTTACCAAAACTTCTCTATAGCAAAAAGCCAATTTTTGATGTGTTAAAAGCAGGGGATGTTTTACTTCATCATCCATTTGACTCTTTTGCACCCGTCATTAAGTTTCTTCGGGAAGCTGCTCAAGACCCAAATGTCTTGGCAATTAAACAAACCTTATACCGTAGTGGTGCCAACTCGGAAATCGTTCAACTTCTTGCAGAAGCGGCGCGTAACGGTAAAGAGGTTACTGCTGTTATTGAGTTAAGAGCACGTTTTGACGAAGAGTCCAATATTGAAGTAGCTAACGTATTGCAAGAAGCAGGCGCAGTTGTCGTTTATGGCATTGTTGGCTATAAAACTCACGCTAAAATGATTTTAGTTGTTCGCCGTGAACAAGACAAAATGAAAAGATATGTCCACTTAGGTACAGGCAATTATCATGCGGTGAATGCCAAAATTTATACCGATTTTGGCCTGCTTACCAGTGATGCTGAAATTTGTGAAGATGTACATAAGATTTTCCAAGAACTGACTGGTATGGGCAAAATGGCGAAGCTTAAAAAACTTTTTCATGCACCTTTTACCTTGCACTCTCAGTTGCTAGAGCTTATTGAACAAGAAATTAAAAATAGCCTTGCTGGCAAAAAAGCACACATCATCATTAAAGTGAATGCACTTACTGAACCACAGCTCATCAGTGCGCTTTATAAAGCTTCTCAAGCGGGTGTACAAATTGATTTAATTATTCGTTCAATTTGCTGTTTAAGACCACAAGTTGCAGGGTTATCCGATAATATTCGGGTACGTTCAATCGTTGGGCGTTATTTAGAACATACACGGGTTTACTATTTTTATAATGATGGCGATACAAAAGTATTTTGCGCTAGTGCAGACTGGATGGAACGAAATTTGTTCTCTCGTATCGAAACGTGTTTTCCAATCGAAAGTAAAAAATTAAAGAAACAAGTTATTGAAGATGGCCTAAACAATTACCTAAAAGATAATCGTCAAGCGTGGGAACTACAAGCTGATGGAACTTGGGTGCAATGCCAGCCTAAACCAGAGCAAGATCTTTATATTGCACAGCAATACTTAATGAACTTAGCCGTGTAAAAGTCCAGTCATAGCAGAATATTTGTCTGTTATGACCTTTTAATCGCCTTTGATTGATAAGGAGTTATTAAAATTTGGACAAAAAACACAATTATCGAACAATATCTTGTATCAACCTTATCTACAAACGTGGCATTTTTAATTAGAATAAATTTTTAATTGCTTTATAAGATTTAATCAAGTGATTCATTTCGCAAGATTAATCCTGACTGGAGAAAAATTTATGCAATGGACAAAACCAGCTTTCACTGATTTACGTATTGGTTTTGAAGTAACAATGTACTTTGAAGCACGTTAATTATTTCTATTCAAATCTGACATAAGCCCTAGTTTTGTTCTAGGGCTTATGTCTTTCTAATAAGATATTAATTTTATGTATATTTATATTTTAGGTTCAGCGGCTGGAGGCGGCTTTCCTCAGTGGAACTGTAATTGTCCTAATTGTCATGGTATTCGTACAGGTAAAATTAATGCCAAAGTACGAACTCAATCTTCAATTGCGGTTTCAGAAAACGGCGTAGACTGGATTTTATTAAACGCATCACCAGATATCCGTCAGCAATTATTTGACTTTAAAGCAGCTCAACCTGCACGTAAATTACGTGACACGGGCATTACCAACGTTATTTTGATGGATAGCCAGCTTGACCATACCACTGGACTGTTAACTTTACGTGAAGGCTGCCCAATGAATGTGTGGTGTACAGAAATGGTCTATCAAGACCTGACCACAGGTTTTCCAGTCTTTAATATGTTGAAGCACTGGAATGGTGGTCTTCAATACAATGAAATTAATCCTAAACAAGCTTTTAAAATTGATGGTTTCGAAAATTTAGAATTTTTACCTTTAATTATTCAAAGCGCGGCACCGCCATATTCACCACATCGCCATGACCCGCATGAGGGCGACAATATTGCCTTAATCATCAAAGATCGTAAAACACAAAAACAGTTGTTTTATGCACCAGGGCTTGGAAAGATTGATGATCAAATCATGCAGATTATGCAAAATTCTGACTGCGTCATGATTGATGGCACACTCTGGACCGATGATGAAATGCAGCAAACGGGTGTAGGTAAAAAAACTGGCCGTGAAATGGGGCATTTATATATTAGTGGGGAAGGCGGTTCGTTGTCTTATTTGAACCAACTCAATACACCCAAAAAAGTGCTGATTCATATTAACAATACAAATCCGATTTTAAATGAAGACTCTGCTCAATTTGCTGAACTAAAGGCAAATAATGTAGAAGTTGCCTATGACGGCATGCAGATCGAACTATAAGGTGCGCTATGACACAAACACCTGAAGCTTTAACAACCGAACAATTTAAACAGGCTATTATTGATAAAGGTCAGTATTATCATATCTATCATCCATTTCATGTGATGATGTATGAAGGAAAAGCCACTCAACAACAAATTCAGGCTTGGGTTGCAAACCGCTATTATTATCAAATCAACATTCCACTCAAAGATGCCGCGATCATGGCAAATTGCCCAGACCAGCGCGTGCGTCAGGAATGGATTCAACGCATGATTGATCAGGATGGCGAATATCCTGACGGTGGTGGCCGAGAGGCATGGCTACGTTTAGCAGAAGCTGTTGGTTTGAGCCGTGAACAAGTTATTTCCGAAGAATTGGTTTTACCAGGTGTACGCTTTGCCGTAGATGCCTATGTAAATTTCGCACGCCGTGCATCATGGCGCGAAGCAGCAAGCAGCTCTTTAACCGAACTATTCGCACCTCAAATTCATCAGTCACGACTTGAGTCATGGCCACAGCATTACCCTTGGATTGATGACAAGGGCTATGAATATTTCCGCTCTCGTTTAAGTCAAGCACGCCGTGATGTTGCACATGGTTTAACTATCACACTTGATTCATTTACCACACATGAGCAACAACAAAGAATGCTGGAAATATTACAGTTTAAACTGGATATTTTGTGGAGCATTTTAGATGCTTTAACACTGGCATACGTACACAATGAAGCACCGTATCACAGTGTGACCAGAGAACGGGTATGGCACAAAGGACTATTTAAATGAATAAAGAGCAATTTGATGTAAATCTTGTGCCGACATGGCGACAAGGTTACCGCTTTCAATTTGAACCCGCTCAAAATGGCTTTGTGATTTTATATCCTGAAGGCATGATCAAGTTAAATGAAAGTGCAGGGGCCATTGGACAGTATATTGATGGAAAAAATAACGTTTCTGCCATTATTGCCCAACTCAAGCAACAATTTGGCAATATAGCCGAAATTGACAACGATGTTATTGATTACATGTTAGTTGCCCAGCAACAGCACTGGATTGATTTTATATGACCAATGGTGTTGGTTTACCCCTATGGCTACTAGCGGAGCTAACGTATCGTTGTCCGCTACAATGTCCATATTGTTCAAACCCTTTAGACTACGCACAGCACAAAAATGAATTGACCACCCAAGAGTGGTTTGACGTTTTCGATCAAGCGAGGCAAATGGGTGCTGTACAACTCGGTTTTTCCGGTGGTGAACCTTTAGTACGTCAAGATCTGGAACAGCTTGTGGCACATGCGCACCAACTTGGGTTCTACACCAACCTGATTACTTCTGGTATGGGACTTACCGAACAGCGTATTTCCCATTTAAAACAAGCTGGCCTAGACCATATTCAAATTAGCTTTCAGGCAAGTGACCCAGTCGTTAATGACGCTTTAGCAGGTTCGAAACATGCTTTTGAACAAAAGTATGAAATGTGCCGACTTGTTAAGAAATATGATTATCCGATGGTTCTTAATTTTGTGATTCATCGGCATAACATTGACCAGATTGATAAAATTATTGAGCTTTGCCTAGAACTTAATGCAGATACAGTCGAACTAGCAATTTGTCAGTTTTATGGTTGGGCATTTTTAAACCGTCAGGGTTTATTACCGACACAAGAACAACTCATACGTGCCGAACGTATTACCACTGAATATCGGGAAAAGTTAAATGCGCAAAATCATCCTTGCAAACTTATTTTTGTAGTGCCTGATTATTACGAAGAAAGGCCAAAAGCCTGTATGAATGGCTGGGGTAAAATTTTCTTTACAGTTGCTCCAGATGGTATGGCACTGCCTTGTCATGCAGCAAGACAATTACCGATTTCTTTCCCAAATGTTCGTGAACAAAGCCTATCAAAAATCTGGTATGAGTCTACCGGTTTTAACCACTTCCGTGGTGATGCATGGATGCCAGAAGGATGTCGTAGTTGTCCAGATAAAGACCGCGACTTTGGTGGCTGTCGTTGTCAAGCTTATATGCTAACAGGTGACGCAAGTAACGCAGACCCTGTTTGTGGTAAATCGCCGTATCATCAACTCATTGAACAGGCACGTGCCGAGAGCGAAATTAATTCCTCTCTGGAAAAATTGGTGTTCCGTAATAGCCGAAATTCAAAGCAATTTACGGTTCAACAAAACATTCCTGTTCAAAATATTGTAGATGATTAGCTGTGAGAAAACCGATATGAATCATGGCACATTTCCTGTTTTTGATGGCCATAACGATGTATTAACCCGTTTGTGGTTAAGTGATCATAGCAATCCTGCTCAGGCTTTTATTCAGGAACGTTTAGCAGGGCATCTCGATTTAAAACGCTGTCAAGAAGCGGGTTTTGTCGGTGGGATGTTTGCTATTTTCTTGCCGCCTTTTCATTATGTTAAGCAGCATCATCCCAACAAACTATTTGACCAAAACGCGTCTGACTTTACCCAACAGCAAATTGAGCAAATTTGTCTGGCACAACTCGATTTAGCAAAACAACTTGCCGAGTATTCTAACGATATTCAAATTTGCACAACTGTTCAGCATATTCAGCACTGTTTAGCAAAACAAAAGTTAGCCATTGTATTGCATATGGAAGGCGCCGAAGCACTACAATTCAATCCAGATTTACTTGATGTCTTTTATGATGCAGGGCTTCGTAGCATCGGGCCGCTTTGGAATAGACCCAGTCGCTTTGGACATGGTTTAAATGCTAAGTTTCCCCATTCACCCGATACGGGAGCCGGCCTTACACACGAGGGGAAAGCATTTATAAAACGCTGTGCTGATAAAAAAATGGTGATTGATGTTTCCCATATGAATGAACGAGCTTTTTGGGATACCGCTAACATTCTTCAACAGCCCATAGTCGCAACCCATTCGAATGTACATGCCTTATGTCCACAAGCCAGAAATCTAACAGATGACCAACTTAGGGCGATCAGGGACTCTAAAGGCATAGTCGGGGTAAATTTTGACGTTGCATTTTTACGTAAAGACGGGCAGCGCGATGCCAACACATCTATTGATGTACTTTTAGAGCATCTTGAATATTTAATAGATCAAATGGGAGAAGATTATGTCGGTTTTGGTTCCGACTTTGATGGAGCACTTATTAGCGATGAAATTGAAGATGTAAGGGGACTACACTTACTTATTGAAGCAATGCAAAAGCGACATTATTCCAATGAAAGTATAGAAAAAATTTGTTTTTCTAACTGGTTAACCGTACTCAATCGCATTCTAGATAAATAATTTATTGCTAAACATATTGAAAATAGCGAATTATTTTGCATTTTTTATTGGCCGAAATGACTAAAAAAAGTACAAATGGTTTAATTGTCAACCATTCGGTAAATTAATTAGAATCAATATTACTGAATGTAAGAACATTTGGTATTTCAGGTCTTTAGTGGTTTTCACATGCGCCCATTTCTTTTTGAGAAGTAGAAATGGGCGTTTTTTATTGCCTATTTTAAAAATGAGAATTTCATCACAAGAATGACCAATTAATTGCAAATGGTCCCTTTCCCATCTTGACTAAAAGTTCAGCATTAAATACATTGGAACTGTATTTAAAGATAAATAAGATTGCTTAAAGCAATTAATAATACTGCTTAATCCTGAAATACAGTAAAAAGCCTATTCCATTTTTAGAATAGGCTTTTTGCTTTGTATCAAAATTTATTTTTGAAACTACTATACTCTTCAATTAACATAAAAATTAAATACCTTACAAAAGCGACTCAAATCAAAGCCCTTAAATAACAAATAATGTGCTATTAATTTAAGTTGATTTCTCAAAAGTTTCTCCGTCAACTGAAGAGGTGCAAAATGTTAAAATCAATTTTAGTACTAGGAACAGGTATTGCCATTGGCATGTGCGTATACAAGAAGAAGCAAAAAAATAGTAAGAGCTTTAGTGCCGATAGCGATACTGACTCATTGATTAGTAAAGATAATAATAAAAACAAAGATGATAGTTCTCTAGATAATGCTGTACAAGTTTAAAAGTAAATAAAGGGGTTCATACGTGGACCCTTTAAATATTATTTTCTATAAATTAGATTTATTTAAAATAATAAGCTTTTTGACAAGTTCATCTAATATTAACTTTTATTTTAAATAATTATTTCACTATTCATTTAATTATTAAATAAATATGTTTAAAACAAAAAAAACACTTCAAATGCTAAATTTTACATGTTGTAGCAAAACTCCCTTTATTATCTTTAACGTTAAGAATAAAAAATGGAGACTAAAATGTCTAAACGTCATATTTTAAAAGAAGTTAATGCAAAAAGTATGTGTGGTATGGAAATTGTGGTAGAGCAAATTTTTGAAAATGCGTTGGAAAAAAATTTAGCTTCAACCGAAGTAGAGCAAAACTGGTTACCACTTTCGAAGATTGTCATTTCAGACAAAGTTATCAATTTAGATCAAGACAATACCTTTGCCCATCCAAGAACAGGTAAAGTCTTTAAAATTTTAAACTCTTAAACACTTTGGTTTTTAACATGCATATAAACGAAATGATTGAGGCGAAACAACAAAAGGTTTCGCCTCAATGCATTTAATTAAGCGAATTTGCATTTCTTGACTCGTGATTAACCTGAAAATGCGTTAAGTTACTTATAATTTTTGAACTAAATACTGATTTTTTATGATAATTGAGATAGAAACCCATCCACTACAACCATTTTTACCTGAAAATGCCCGTTTATTAATGCTAGGGAGTTTCCCACCTCCTCGTAATAAATGGAAGATGGACTTTTACTATCCAAACTTTCAAAATGACATGTGGAGAATTTTTGGCTTAATCTTTTTCCAAGACAAGACCTATTTTTTAAGCGAAAATCAGAAAACATTTAATGAAGAACGTATCCGAAACTTCTTAACTGAAACAGGTATTGCCATTTTCGATACGGCTTATCAAATTAAACGCCTCAAGGGTAATGCTTCCGACAAATTTCTGGAAATCGTCACACCCACAGACTTGGCGGCTTTGCTTCAAAAAATCCCTTTATGCCAAACTATTATGACTACAGGTGACAAAGCAACTGATACCTTAATTTCAGTTTTACCTGAGAACACTGAAAAACCTTTAATTGGAACATCGACAACAACTTATTTTGCCGACCGCGATATTCATTTATATCGGTTACCGTCATCTTCTAGAGCATATCCACTAGCTCTTGAGAAGAAAGCAGAAGCCTATCAAAAATTCTTTAATGAAATAGGTTTCTTGTAATATTCAAACTTACATCATCCACTCAATAGGCAGGTAAGAAACGGCTTTAATCATTGTTCGTTGAAAACGGCTGGTTCCCGGGTCTTTATCGTATTTAATGACTTGCCCATTCGACTGGTAATCTAGCCAAGTAATTTCACCTTGGCTATTTAGTTTTAACTGATAGGCCACTTGAGGTAAATGTTGATCTAACATAACGGAAATCTGAGTTTGTAATTGGCTAGATTCAATGACTAAACCTACTTCGGTATTTAAATAAGTAGAGCGGGGGTCAAAATTAAAAGAACCAATAAATACTTTGCCATCTACATCAAAAAATTTCGCATGCAAACTTGATTTATTTTTACCCTTTGCCGGTATAACGCTACCCGTTACGATTTCGTACCAAGTTCTACGTCGCCGTTCTAAAACAGGTTTAAACTCATAAAGCTCAATACCATTTTTAAGCATTTCTACACGGTATTGACTATAAAAAGCATGTACGATCGCAACATCATTCGCAGCAAAAGAGTTAGTTAAAGCACGAACTTTAATTCCTTCAACTCGCAGTTGTTTCAAATAATACGTACCTTGTTGAGTGGGTACAAAATAAGCAGAAGCTAATTCTAAGTGCTGCTTGGGTTTACCCATAATAGACATGACTTGCCCATACAGCATTTCATGTTCAGCTGCGGTACCTAAAATTTTCTTGGGAGAGTCTGCTACAAAGTGGGCTTTAGACCATTGAATAGGGTTGTGCTCTAAAAGCTCTTTTAGATAAGACTGAGCATCATAAAGTTTATCTTCAGTCAGGCTATGGTTCTCATGGTGTAATTGTTCGTAATGCTCTCTTAGAGCTTTTAAATGATGCTCAGCACAAGTACCAATCACTTTAGTCGCGTCTACACTTAAGGTACTTTCCCAAAAGTCAGCAAATACAGCTTGGGCATGCCGTACAGCATCTCCATAAAACAAAATATCTAAATCTGTAAATTGAAATTTACTGCTTGCTTCAAAATATTCACTACTGATATTTCTACCACCGGTTACTGCAATTGAAGCATCTGCAATAATAAGCTTGTTATGCATACGGTGATTCACTTTTTTGAAGCGAAAAATATAGTCGAATATTCTTAAATATCTAAATTTATAAGGATTAAATAGCCTGATTTCAAAATTGGAGTGCTGTAAAAGGCTTCTTAATATGCCATCAAGTTTTATACCGTTTTGATCATCAATCAACAACCTGACTTTTATGCCTCGATCTGCCGCCTTCAGTAATTCATGCAAGATCAGATTACCCACAAAATCATTAGTCCAAATGTAATATTGTAGATCTATGGTTTCTTTGGCATTTCTAATTAAATAAATACGTGAAGCGATACTCATAAATGCATCATCGAGGGCTACAAAAGCGGTAAGACCCTGACGTGTTTTTTCTTCTGCTGTCTCATCATTCAACCAATTATTTGTCTTTATCACTATATCTTTCTCATTAGGATCGTATGTATCTGTATAAGAAGGTAAATCAGTAAAACCCCAAGCACTTAAGGCCATAGTACTATACTGTTCATATAGCTGATTGATCATGTAAGCATTTAATTTGCATCCAAGTTAGATCTATCAGAGCATTCTTATATTCAATTTATATGTCAAAAACCTCAATAACTGTATGATTTTGTTGTACTCTAAAAAACTATAAAATTAAAATATAATGAAAACAATGTATTAGTAGATATTAAAATTTTACTAGCGACGTGTTAAATAATCATTTTGATTGTGTGAGCTGTATTTTACTGCAAGAAATTATTTCGATAATTTATGAATTTCACTTATAAAACTGTGACATATTACTCCTTATTTTTATAAGTTGTGTTTTAGCATGCGTTCTAATTTCACAAGTTCACATTACTTACAATGAGATCACTAACTACTACATTAAAACACATGATTTCTATCATACTTCCTTAAAAAGCTGCATAAGCAACCTACCAAACAATGGAAGGTAGAAGGAAGGAGATAGGAAATGCCACAATATTTAATGATTGCTGAAAAGGTATATAAAAAAATTGAAGAAAATAATCTTTTTTCTGATACTCCGACTGAACATTTGAATAACTTGATAGGCGTAATCCGTAAAGAGATTAAAGGTACAAAATTTAAGCTTAAATATAACTTTATTGACTTTGAAGAATGTTTAACAAAGCCACTGGATGAATGCGCCGTTAAGATGGATATTAGCCTAATGCCAAGCCATAAAAATAAAGACGAATATATTTTATGGTTAGCGGGATTTATAGAAAGAATGACGACAGGTGGTGAGACTCATCTTCCTCCTATTTCAAAATTTATTCCACCAGACTTTAAATTTAACTGTGAATTTGATAGTGGTCATACTCAGCCAGTAGAAGTACAGAGACATGATGAGGGGGAACTTATCATTAATTACTTTAAATCAGAGGCCTTCATGAAAATTATAAACGAAGAAAAATAATTTAAAGAATAGAAGTGTTTCCACCACACTTCTATATCGCTGTCAAAATTCAGCGACCGCCTTCTGGGGCGGTTTTTTTGATCTTAACAATCTATGTTGATATGGATCTATTCACATAAGTTTTCACTGTGAACACAACTTGCTTGTTCGCTATAAAAACAGATACAGAAATCAATGTTAGTTTTTAATTATCTTCACTCATGAAGGAGATATAGAAATTTTAAAATACATTCTTTTTCCATTGAACCCGAGCTTTTCTCGTATTTTTCAAATAAAGATAGGGTAAAAGGCTCTCTTGTAGACAGTTTAGTCTAGATGTATTCTGAACCTATAAAGAACTTTCATATGTGTTGGTTTTTTAAAAGGAGGTGTCTATGCTCCATAATTTTAGACAGTTTTTCTGCATGCATATCTGGGAATATGATTTTGATATTTCTCATAATGAAGTAAGAGAATGTAGAAAATGTGGGAAAATTCATAAAGTGAAGAGTTCCCATAAAATGACTTAAGATTAAAGAAAGAGATTTTAAGCATATTAAAAAAATAAGCCCAATAATTTAAAAGTATTGGGCTTATTTATGAATAATAAAAAACCTATTAATTTACTCAGAATATAATTCAAATTAGATCACATTTTTAAATTATAAAAGGTTTCAATTTACATAAATTTATATTAAATTTAAAAAATAAATAACACTTCAATAAAAACTAAAAACTTAAATTTATAACTTTAATCTTATACTCATATTTTATAAGAAATTAATAAGGAGATAGAAATGCCAAAATATTTACTATTAGCAGAAAAAATTTCAAAAAATATAAAAAAAGAACATACCAATAATCATCTAAAAAACCTAAATAATTTAATTATGGAAATCAAAAAAGCAATTAATGGTACAGAATTAAAGTTTTTATATAATTTTTTTGATTTCGGAGGCACATTTCTTAATCTTCAGGATGAGTTACCTTTCAAGTTAGATATTAGCTTGATTCCCATCTATAAAAGTGAAGAAGACTTTATTTTTTGGTTAGCAGATTTCATTGATCGAATCACTATCGACACAAGTAAAGGAGATTATTCAATAAAAAAGAAGTTAGCCATCCTACACTCTATTGTTGAGAAAATTGATCTATAGGCTTTAGCTTAGTATAGCCATTTTTTTAAAGGTCCATTGATATAGAACTACCTTGTTTATCGGTAGTTCTTTTATATGTAAAGTATGATGAACTCACTTTTAAGGCTCTTGCCGAGGAGCAGAGTTAATATCATGTCTCACTTTACTTATATTTTCATAAATAATTTTACGTAATCTGTTTATTGCACCTAAAGGTTTGTGCTCAGGTAAAGTATGCCACGGCGTAAAGGAGAGATTTTCACAAAATTGATTCTGTTCCGGTGTATCAAAGCTTTGTTTTGGAATACGAATAGTTGCAACCTGATAAAAAGGTGCTTCTGCTTCTTTCCATTCTGTCATTGCATCTTCAACTTGCATTTGGGTTGAAGTTCTTGGCTGTATAAGAAACTCCATACAAGCGTCTTGTTTTTGCAGCGTATCTTTTAGTGCAGCTCTTAAAAAATTATGGTTTGGATGGTCAGGTAGAGATGTAGACACCGTAGAACAATTTCTTACGGAGTACTTAACAGCTTGACGGTCATTATCTAATCCTAATTGATAGGGCACCATAGACCAGTAACGTACATATAATGGATTAGAAATTTTAGAATTACGCGCTCCTAAAGCATTGATTGTTCCTTTAAGCCCTAAAGCAAACGGAATATGAAGCTTTCTGAGAGTACTTTTGCTGTTAACATCCTGCATAAAAGAAAGATATCTTTGCCCATCATTTACGAAAAAGACAGGATGATTGATCATAATAAAATCTTGAGTTGTCGCTTCTTTTTCACTTTCTAAAATTTTCGGACCCGGTACGCCTAAGACTTTTATGGCTATGCCGCGAGCATCTTTTTCAATGTCTGCTTGAGATGCATCGTTAGATGCATTCGAAAATCGAATCCAGGCTTGATAGCTCTTATCAGGAACAAATATACCTTTTGCAAGTTGAGTTGGAATATTTTTAAGTACATGGAACTCGGCACGCACACATCCATGTGCTTTAGGATGTGCATCTCTTAAGGCTTTACCAGGTGCATACTCTTTACGTATTGATTCTTCAATAACGGTAGAGATTTCTTGAGCCAGTTTTTTTTCATTTGGTTGGAGCTTTTCATTTAAATATTCATCAGGGATTGGATAATTAGTTGTATAGGTAGGAGTAGAAATAGCAGAAGCTTTAGTATTTTTATAAAATATTGGATCACTACAGCCACTTAATAATGAAAGAACTGGAATAAAAATAACGAGTAGTCTAAAGTGGCTTAAATGAGAAAAGTTTGGCATTCATTGCTCCTTATTGCAAAGTCCACTTTAGAATTAAAATAATATATTAGCTTTACATTATTTTAATGATTCCAACCATTATCTACTGTTAATAGATTAGACTAAATTGTTACTTATCTGAACAATATAAATAAAATTATTATTTAATATAAAGCTTCTTAAAACCATTAAGAGCAATATGACATGATAAATAATTCAGAAAATGTACAAAATAATTCGACTGTTTCACCTCAACCCATTACTCAAAATATACTTATTGATCGGTTCAACCCAGCTTATTGGAGAATAGATGGTCCACAAACCATGTCTTTTGCGATTACCAATTATGGCAACGGTTTTGAGGCGTCTTTCCGCTCACGCATGACTACAGACTTGGCTGGTATTAGTTGGGACTCTTACGACTCTAAAGACCATAAATTTTTAGCTTATGAAACTAAAGATAGCTATTCAGGTGTGGTATGGGACTTTGATATTGAACTATCACCATCTATGCCAGTTCTAAATAATGAGTCGCTAACTCCAACTTTAACGGTTTATTATAACGACAATGGAGTAGATAAAATTGCGTATATTGTCTTGTTCAACTATGCAAATACTCCATCTTCAAGATCTGCCCATATTCATATCAACTGGGATACAGTCAAAGCAGGTTTCTCCGCTACAGATAGTTTTCCAGTTACCAATATTCAGCAAATCACATTTTCGGCTTTTACAAGTAGTTATAACCCACACTCATCATTGCCCTTAAGTCAGGCTGAAGATGGTTATATTCGCATTACTAATTCAGTCGTGACAGGTGCAAATGCAAAATTAAATCTAAGCCGAGTGGTTGTACCACAGCATAACTATGGCTTATGTACCAGCTATGACGATCATTACGACCTGAACCCGCAGCGTATAGTAGATAACATGGCTGCTTTGGGTTATCACGGTTTCATTAATCATTACTGTGGTATGTCACATTATCCTGAAATAATCTGGAGAAGTGATATTAATAGATTCCAGATTCCAGACACCTTAGTGACTGGACAAGATGTTGTTAACCCATGTACCCGTAAATGGCATGAGAAATATGCCCAAGCTCTGCATAATGCAAATATGCAACCCGTTTTTGGGGTAAGTTTTGAAATGTACTCGCTAGGCGCAAATGAATTTTGGGCACAGCGAGACTGGAATAGTAATTTGGGTAAAACAGGCTACCAGCCACCAAGTTATTTCTTCAGTTTAAGTGATCAAAATGCTTTGGCATATTTACATAAAGTTTTTATTGAGTTTGCAGATACCATGGTGACAGGTGGGTGTGATGTCAACATGCAAATTGGTGAGCCTTGGTGGTGGTATAACACAGATACGAACTTACCATGTGTCTATGACTATCCAACCAAGTTAGCTTTTAATGCAGATACAGGTTTATATGCACCAGACTTAGGAACAATTTATGAGGCGATGAATAAAACAGGAACGCCGTATGATGAATTTAAAACATGGTTAAGAAATAAGTTAGGGCAGACCTGCCAAGATATTAGAACAGCAATTAAAGCAAAATATGCAAATGCCCAAGTGTGCCCATTAATCTTTTTCCCATCTATTCGCTCACCAATACAAACCCTAGCAACTTATATTAATTATCCAAGTGAGCATTATTCATACCCTCATTTTGATTACATTATGACTGAAGCCTATGATTGGCTTTTAGAAGCGAAATTAGATTTAGCCCATCAAGCTGTTTCACAAATACCAACTCAAGATTTAGGCTATCCTGCCAGTAAAGTTGCTTATTTATCAGGGTTTGTACCAGATGCATCTATTGCTTATATCTATGGATTCGACAAAAACAAACCATATCGAACACCTATCTGGCAACGTATTTTTGGAGATATGCAAAATAATGTATCTCTAGGGCTTATGAAGCAATTTATCTGGGCATATCCACAAGTTATGTTTGACTCGATTACAATCGATACTACTCAAGCTCCAAATGGCTTCTTTGTTAAAAATACGCTTTATACACCTATTAGTGATAACACGCCATACCCACCGGATATTTACCTATAAGTAAAAATAAGCTGGTTACAAGATAATGATTTGATAAGAAACCTCTTCAAGTAAGGGGTTTTCTCGTTTTTTAAATGTAGGCTTGCTTAGACGTATGTGACTGGCTATGCTGTAATGGATTGCTATGAAAGCCAATTTTAATTTAAGCAAAATTAAGCTCTTGTATTAGCATTACATTATCTATTTTGCTCGACTATAAATACCGAATGATATAAAGGAAACCCAAAGATGAAATCTCGTGCAGCTGTCGCCTTTGCTCCAGGAAAACCTTTAGAAATTGTTGAAATTGATGTTGCACCACCCAAAGCGGGAGAGGTTTTAATCAAGATTACCCATACTGGAGTATGTCATACCGATGCATTTACCTTATCTGGTGATGATCCGGAAGGTGTTTTCCCGGCAATCTTAGGTCATG